>CAZPQA010000078.1:7189-16107 GCA_964588535.1 uncultured Desulfobacteraceae bacterium | reverse complement strand
GGTCTTTGAAGTCAAACTGGATGTGCTTACAACCACATTTGTCTTTTCTAAAATTTCAAGTATCTTTGGCTGGGTTTTTGGACGGCGTCATCGGGGCAGGCACAGGGGCCTGCCCCCACGATCGCATGGGGTGATCGGATCCGTGATCAGGTTAACACATTTCCAATGCGCAGGCCATGGAAACGCCGCCGCCACCGCAAAGGGTTGCCAACCCCAGGTTTTTACCCCTGTTTTTCATGGCGTAAAGCAGGGAGACCATGATGCGGCATCCTGTGGAACCCACCGGATGTCCCAGGCCGATGCCCGACCCGTTCACATTGGTGATTTCCCGGTTCAGCCCCAGTTCGATTTCACACCCCAGGTATTGGGCCGCAAAGGCTTCGTTGACTTCGATCAGTTCAAAATCTTCCAGTTTGAGATCAGGGTTCCGTTTGAAAAGATCCTTTACCGCCGGTACGGGGCTCAATCCCATAACAGAAGGATGGCAGGCGCCGCGACCGATGGCCTTGATCCTGGCCATGGGTTCAAGACCCAGTTCTTTCGCCTTGTCCGCACTCATGATGATCATAGCGCTGGAACCATCGTTAATGCCGGAAGAATTTCCCGCAGTGACCTTTCCGGTTTTCGGTACAAAGGCCGAAGGCAGTTTCGTGAGTTGCTCCATGGTGATCCCGGGCCTGAAATGTTCGTCCTTATCAAAAATAATCGGGGGTTTTCTCCTTTTCTGGGGTATTTCCATGGGTACGATCTCATCCTTGAAGTCCCCTTCCAATGTTGCCCGTTCCGTGTTGTTATGGCTTCTGAGGGCCACTTCGTCCATGGCTTCCCGGCTGATGTTGTGCAGTTGTGCGACGATCTCTGCGGTTTGACCCATGATATAGGGTTTCCCCTTGAAGAGTTCGAGCGGCATGCCTTCTTTAACAGGGCCCTCTTCCGGGTGGGGCAGCAGGTGAGAACCGCAGTGAAGGGCGTGGATCATGGAGTCCACAAAGAGGTGATCCTGAAGTCTGCAGCCCCACCGAGCTCCGGGTACCGTGTAGGGTGCACCGGACATGTGCTCGGTACCGCCGGCCAGAATAATATCCGCCATATCGGCCTGTATCATGGCCATCCCGGACAGTACTGCTTCCATGCCGGATATGCAGACGCGGTTAATGGTGACCGCCGTGACATGGTCCGGAATACCGGCCATGAGGGCTGAAACCCGTGCCACGTTAAGGGCATCCGCCGGTTCCAGGCAACATCCGAAACGGACATCATCAATCAATCCGGGATCAATACCTGCCCTGTGAATGGCTTCCTTCATGCTGATGCTTCCGATTACGGCCGCATTTGAGTCTTTCAGTGTTCCGCCAAAGGCGCCGATGGCCGTCCTGCACGCCGAGACGATGACAACTTCTTTCATTTTTGCTCCTTTCCTGTCTAAAGCGGCTAGCCGCAGTTTTAAGTTTAAAGTTTTCAGTCTAAAGTTTTAGGTTTTTCAGTCAATGGGCTTCTTGTTTTTTGTGACAGAAAACCAGGTGATAAGGGCCTAAATTATTTTTCTTTCCTGCATGCGGGTTAATGCGTCTTCGGTATAGCCAAGATGTTCACCATATATCTCCCTGTTGTGTTCCCCAAAACGGGGCGGGAAAGACAAGCTTTGCCTGGACTGCTCAAGCCATGGGGTCATGTAGGGGGGCGGTGCCAGCGTGATTTTGGCACCGGTTCTCTCGTCTTTCGAAAAGAGCAGGCGCCGTGCCACAAGGGGATCCGTTACAACTTCGGTCAGGGTATTGATTTTGCTTGCGGGAAGGGTGATGGATTTGAACAACTGTATCAGGTCGCCTGCCGTGTGGTTGATGGTGATTTCCTGAATCAATTGATTCATTCGTTGGACATCCGCGATGCGCCCTGCGTTTTTTTCATAGGCCGGTGTGTTCAGGCTCTTGAAAATATCCTGGGAAACCAGGGACTGCCACTGCCGGTCATTTCCCACGGCCAGATAAACAAAGCCGTCACTGGTTTTGTAAACCGAAACCGGGCAGAAAAACTCATGGGTGTTGCCCCTTCGCGTGCTTTTCGCATTAAAGCTGGCGGTAAAGGTGATGGGAACTGTGAGCCAGGAGAGTGAAGACTCAAACATGGAAAGATTGATGCAGGCGCCTTTCCCCGTGGCTTCTCTCTGGTAAAGGGCTTTCATCAACTGGCCATAGGCATGCTCGCTGGTTCCCATATCGGGCAGGGGAATGCCCAGGACCTGCGGGGCGCCTTTGGTTTCTCCGGTCATCTCCATCAATCCGCTTCTGGCCTGCAAAATGGGATCATAGGCCCCTTCGTTGCTGTCCGGTCCGAAACCGGTCACGCCAAGCCATATGATGTCCGGCTTCAAAGCTCTCAGCGTTTCATAGTCGATTCCCAGTTTTTTGTAATTCTTAGGAAGCTGGTTGGTGGTAAATACATCGATTTCCAGTTCCCCAATGAGCCGATGGAAAATGTCCTGTCCCTCAGGTTCGGCCAGGTTCAGTGTCAGCGCCTTTTTCCCTGCATTGATGCACAGAAAATAGCTGTTCATCTGCGCTTCATTCAAAACATTTTCACCGATATGCCGGTTGGGATCTCCATAAACCGGGTGCTCCAATCGAATGACCTGAACGCCATCGTGGGCAAGCCTGTAGGTCAGATACGGCAGCACGGTCGCTTGTTCCAGGGATAAAACGGTAAGATTCTTTAAAAGATCCATAGCACTCTCCTCGATATTGAAAAAGCCTCTCCGTATATTGAAAATTATTCGGCTATGTCAAGAAATTTCAGCTTTGTTTTTTTGACCGGTTCTTCTGGAATTGCCTTACGGCCCTGTTGTGTTCCTTCAATGTTTCAGAGAAATAATGGGTGCCGTTATTTTTAGAAACAAAATAAAAATAGTTTCCCTCCGCCGGATTCAGCACTGCCGAAATGGCAGCCAGGCCCGGATTTGCGATGGGACCGGGTGGAAGTCCCCTGATGGTGTATGTGTTGTAAGGCGTTTTGGTTTTCAGATCCCTTTTTGTGAGGTTTCCGTTAAAATTGCTAATGCCGTAAATAACCGTTGGATCACTTTCAAGCCGCATGTTTTTTTTCAGGCGGTTTAGAAATACACGGGCAATCATGGGTCTTTCTTCCGGGCTACCCGTCTCTTTTTCCACAATGGATGCAAGTGTGATGACCTGCTTAAGCGTCATGCCCGAGTCTTTTATCCTTACCTCAAGCGGGGTGACAATGTCCCGGAAGCGCTTGACCATCACGTCTATGATCCTGCCGGCGGTTATGTTCCGCCGAAATCGGTAGGTGTCCGGATAGAGGTATCCTTCCAGGGTGTCCCCGGAAAGATCCAGGCGTGCCATCAGCGATCTGTCCCTGGCCTGTTCAAGGAAAGATGCTTTATCTGAGAAACCCTTCTGCTCCAGCAAATGGGCAATCTGGTCCAGGTTGAAGCCCTCTGGAATTGTAATAGGATGGGTAATGATTCGGCCTTCCTTGATGATTTCAAGAATTTTCAGGGGGGGGATGGCGCCATTGAGCCGGTATTCGCCTGTTTTGATGCGGTGGTCGTGCCCCATGAGTCGGCCTGCCAGGCGAAACAGAGTGCTGTTCCGGATAATATCAGCGTTTTCAAGATCCACGGCGACCTGTTTCAGCGTTGCCCCTTCTTTTACTACGAAATTCTGGTTTTCACCCTTTTTGTTCACCGGCTGAAGCGCGTGATGTATCCATGCGGCGGTCAGCAGAAACAGCAACAGAAAGAAGCATGCCGCTCCCAAAAGGACGGTTCGCATTTTCTTCCCGGAAAATCCGGGTGGTTTGTGTGCTTCGTTTGTCATGTTGTCGTCAGTTCATCACGGTGGGCCCGGATTTTGGCCATGAGTGCTCCGATACCCAAGGCAGGCATGTCGCCACCGCTCAGGTTCGACAGGTTTTCAAGGAAGGCCCTGGCAGGGGGGGAGAGCTTCTGATCTTCCAGGTAAGCGATGCTCACATCCAGAAAGAGTGTTTGGTCATGAATGGGTAAAGAGGTCAGAAGGCCTTGCTCCAGCTCCAGCAAAACCGCGGATTCCACCAAGAAGGCGATGCCTTCACCGCGTTCAACTTCCATCTTGATGAATTCCGTATTGCCGGTTTCCATCACGATATTGGGTGTTTTGTTGGCACGGGCAAACAAATTATCAATGAGATGTCGCGTTCCGGAGCCCCCTTCTTTCATAATGATTCTTTCACGGGCCAGTTCTTCTGCTGAAATGGTTTTTTTACCGGCCAGTGGATGTTCAGGATGGGCGATGGCCACAATCCCTTCCCGGCTGAGCGGCAGAAAACGAACACCCGGGTAACTGACGATTTTCGCAATAATGACGATTTCATTTTTGAAATCAACCAGGCTTTGAACCATTGATTGTGAACTGCCCTCATCCAAGTGGATGCGGATGTCGGAATAGGTCTGGTGGAAGCGGGTCAGCAGAAAGGGCATGAAATATCGTGCATAGGTTTTGGTGGTTCCCAGTCGAAGGATGCCCCGTTTCAATTCCCGCATTTCCTCAATGGCGAATTCAATTTCTTTTTCATAGTTAAACACATGTTTTGCGTATTTAAAAAGTGCCTGCCCCTCATCCGTCAAATAGACGCCGCGTCCTTTTTTCCTGAAAAGTTTAAGACTGCAGTGTTCTTCCAGCAGCTTAATCTGGGCTGTTACAGCGGGTTGGGTGATGAAAAGGTCCCTGGCTGCTGCGGTGAAACTCAGATTCTTGGCCGCATGGTAAAAGATGCGGAGTTGATTAAAATTCAGCATGGTTGTAGGTCTTAAAGAAGATAATTCAATGCTTTTTATGGGCCGAAGGCATCTATAACCAGAGGTTATGAGTACCATAAAAATAATGCAATTGACACGATTTTTTTTATGAGAGATCATGCCCCACTTGAGATTGGTTTTCACCTGAGTGAACCCCCTCATAAAACCCCGCTGTTTCGGGTTTTCGGGAGCTATCTATTTAATTTATGGAGGTATGATCTGATGAAAAGCATGAGAGATTTTATTGAACTGGCGGAAAAGGAAGGCGAGCTTAAAAGAATCACCGCAGAAGTGGATTGGAACCTTGAGTTGAGCCACATTGCCAAACTCAATGAGGAACAGCAAGGGCCGGCGCTTCTCTTTGAAAATGTCAAGGATTATGACACGCCTGTGATTACCAGTACTTGTACCTCAGCACAGAAACTGGCCCTCATTATGGGCATGCCCAAGGATACCCCCCTTCCGGAGATTCTCCGGGGATGGGTGAAGATGGGCGATAACCCCATACCCCCCAAAATGGTAGACAAAAAGGATGCGCCCTGCAAGCAGAACATCATCAAGGGCGACGATGTGGATCTCTATAAGTTTCCTGTGCCCCATTTCTTTCCCCTGGACGGTGGACGGTTTATTGGTACCGCCCATTTTATTATTACCAAGGATCCCGAATCCGGCTGGGTGAACCTCGGTACCTACAGAAGCCAACTGTTGGGCAAGGACAAAATCGGAACCCAGTTCATCAAGGGAAAACATGCCGACCAGATGCTGAAGAAATACCAGAAGATGGGTAAACCCATGCCCTGCGCCTCTATCATCGGATGTGATCCGCTCTTGTTTATTTTGGGTGCTGCCAGGGTTTCAGCCAACATTTCCGAGTATGATGTTTATGGTTCCATCCGAGGGGAAGCCTGTGAAGTGGTTCAAGGCGAGACCGTTGATCTGCCCGTCCCGGCCCATGCGGAAATCGTGCTGGAAGGCGAATGCGATGCCGACAAATTCATGGATGAAGGCCCCTTCGGCGAGTACACCGGATATTATTCCGGCGTGGGGACCGATCCCAGAAACTACATGGATATCAAGTGTGTTACCCACCGTGACAATCCCATCATGTATTCCACCACGGTAGGCCGGGCGGTTACTGACACCCACATGGTCATGGCCCTTTCCTATGGCGCCACCCTGTGGCAGCAGTTGACCGAGGAGATGAACATTCCGGGCATCAAGAGCGTTTATTGCCCACCCGAAGGATCCGGAAGGTTTTTGGCCATCATTTCCATGGAAACCCGGTATCCCGGCCACGCCGATCAGGTGTTGACCGCCGCCATTTCAACGGAAATGGGGCACTATGGGCTTAAGACCGTCATCGTGGTGGATGACGACATTGATGCATGGGATATTCCCCGGGTTATGTACGCCCTGAGTTTCCGATTCCAGCCCAACCGAAGCCAGGTCATTAAACGAGGCCGGTCCACCCCGCTGGATCCGTCGCTCCCCATTGATGCCCGGGAGATCACAGGCAGGCTGCTTTTGGATGCCACCATCCCCTATGAATGGAAAAACAAACCCATCCCCATCACCCTGGATCCGGATATGGTCGAGAAGGTCAAGGGTCGATGGTCTGAGTTGGGACTCTAGTACCCCTTTTCAATAAAGTCTAACCCCAGGCCCATCGCTTATGAGCGATGGGCCTGGATCGATTTGAAAAACCACAAAATACCCCAAAACCCAACCCCTAGGAGACCACACATGAAACCGATTCGATACAAAGAAAAAATGGTGCAGGAATTCCTGGATGACGGACACTGGACCGAAGAACTGTTCTACGACTTTTATGCCCGCAACGCGAAAGAAATGCCCGATCAGGAAGCCCTTGTGGATACCAAATACCGGGTGACCTGGGGGCAGGCCAAAAAAATGATCGATGCCATGGCAAGTGCCTGGGTGGAAATGGGTATGGCCAGATCAGATCGTGTCATTATCCAGAGCCCCAACAGTGTTTACGGGTTTCTGGCCCGTGTGGCCTGTGAGCGGGCCGGGCTCATATCCCTCACCGTCTACCCCTATTTGAGACAGCGTGAACTGGAGTACATGCTGGAGAAAACCGAGGCCACAGCCGTGGTGATCCCGGAGGTCTATCGCAAATTCAATTACCTGGATATGTACAAAGATCTTCAAAAACGGTTCACCCACTTGAAATACTTCTTCCTCTTTGATGATCAGGTTCCCGAAGGCGCGCCGGAAGGCACCTATTCGCTGATCCAGGTGGTGGAAGAGCGAATGAAAAAGCCCGTGGATGAAGCGGTCTTGAACGTCCGAAGGCTGGACGCCAAATGGGATGTGGCGCTGCTCACCACCACCAGCGGCACCACGGGAATTCCCAAACTGGTGGAATGGCCGACCGCCCCCCGGGTCTGCACCTCCAAGGGCCGGGTTGGCATCTGGAATCTCAACAAAGACGACATTACCATGGCCATTGCCCCCCATGCGGGTGGCGCGGCCGGTACCCTTACCTATTTTGCGGCGCCCATTGCCGGTGCCAAGACTGTCATGCTGGAGGAGTTTACTCCGGAAAGCGCACTCGAACTCATCGAAAAGGAAAAGGCCACGGCCATCGGCGTGGTGCCCACCCACCTGGTGCGCATGCTGGAAGCGGATTATTCGAAATACGATCTCAGTTCTTTACGGTTTATCCGTTCCGCCGGCGGGTATCTGTCCCCGCAGGTGGGGGAAGAAGCGGAAGCGGCATTCGGCGCCAGCATTACCAGTGATCTGGGGACCCAGGACAAGGGATCGGTTTCCGGTTGCAGCGTGGAAGATTCCAAGGAGCTTCGCAGGCGGACCGTGGGCCGAATGCTGCCCGGCAACCAGGTGCGCCTGGTGGATGAAGAGGGAAATGTGGTGCCCGATGGTGATCCGGGCATTCTCTATTTAAGGGGCCCCCATGCACCGGCCGGATATTACCGGGATGAGGAATTGACATCCACCGTGTTCGATGAGGACGGATGGTGCACCACCGAGGATATTGTGTGTTTCGACCAGGGTTGCCTCTGGATCATGGGTCGTTCCAAGGATATGATCATACGCGGCGGTCAGAATATTTACCCGGCTGAAGTGGAAGGCCTGCTCAACGAGCATCCCAAAGTTGCTTCTGTGGCCATTGTCGGGTACCCAGACCGGGCTATGGGTGAGAAGTGTGCCGCTTATGTGATTCCCAAATCGGGACAGACGTTCACCTTTGAAGAAATGGTGGATTTTCTGAAGGAGAAGCAGCTCTCCATGTTTAAACTTCCTGAGCGCCTGGAAGTGGTGGATGAATTTCCGGCGGTAGGGGATTCCGGCAAGGTCAACAAGGAAACATTGAAAACAATGATCAAGGAGAAAGTCGAGGCAGAGCAGGGCTGATGGAGAATTCATCCCGAAAAGCAGTCTTGATTATTTCCACCCTGGATACCAAAGGCGTGGAGACCCTGTACCTGAGGGACAAAATTGAGTCCCTCAAGATCAAGCCCTTGCTCATGGATATTTCCATGCGGGGGAAAGGGGCGTCTCCGGCGGATATCACCCCGGCGCAGGTTGCTGAAGCCGGGGGAAGCAGCCTTGAAGAGATCCATTCCTCCAGGGAACGGTCCAAAATTACCAACATTACCATCAAAGGGGCCTCTAAAATTGCCGGTGACCTGTTTGCCCAAGGGAAGCTGGATGGGGTGATTGCCATGGGGGGCTCCACCGGAAGCCTGATGGCCACCGAAGTCATGCGTTCCCTTCCCTTTGGTGTGCCCAAACTCATGATTTCTTCCACGGCGGCGCTGCCCGGGCTGTCCACACGGTATATCGGTACAGGGGATATTACACTCTTTCATTCGGTGATTGAAATTTCAGGGGTCACGGATCTTCTAAAGAATGTCATGGATCGGGCCGCCTGCGCCCTGGCCGGAATGGTTCAGGGGGAGGTCACATCATCCAGGGATGAAGCGGCCAAAGCCATCGCCATGACCATGCTGGGGCCGTGTGAGCAGTGTGCCAGTTCCGTCAGAAAGATTCTGGAAGGGTCAGGTTACCAGGTAACCGGCTTTTCAGCGGCCGGTATCAGCGATCGGGCCATGGAAGAAATGATGGCTGCCGG
>CAZPQA010000078.1:0-7089 GCA_964588535.1 uncultured Desulfobacteraceae bacterium | reverse complement strand
GCTTTTCAGCGGCCGGTATCAGCGATCGGGCCATGGAAGAAATGATGGCTGCCGGCTTGTTTCAGGGGGTGATTGATCTGGCGCCCGGAGGCGTAGGCGAGCATCTTTTCGGTTTTATGCGGGATGCAGGCCCCCATCGCATGGAAGCCGCGGGAAACGCCGGTGTACCGCAGATAATTTCCACTTGCAGTGTAAACCACATGACCCCGTCCAAACGCAAATACAAGCCTGAATACCATGAGCGACGGAAGTATGACCTGGACAAGCTGAGAACCTGGATTCGGCTCTCTCCTGATGAACTGAAGCAGGTGGCGGCTGCATTTGCGGAAAAACTGAACCGGGCACAGGGACCGGTTTGCGTGATGCTGCCGCTCAAGGGCTGGTCTTCGGTGGATTATCCGGGCAATGCCACGTTTGATCCGGAGGAAGACCGGGTGTTTAACTCGGTGCTTCGAGAGAAGCTGAACCCGGATATTACCGTTATGGAAGTGGATGCTAATATGGAGGATCCGGCGTTTGCTGAAGCGGTGGCAGAAGCTGCATTGAAGATTTTATAAAGGTGTTAACCATGAAAAAAAGACTCGTTGTCGGTATTTCCGGTGCAAGTGGCGTCATATACGGCGTAAGGATGCTGGGTTTGCTCAAAGAAACTGATTTTGAAACCCATCTCATAATCTCCGATTCAGGCAGGCGGAACATTGAGATTGAAACGGATTTCAAGGCGGGTGATGTGGAGGCCATGGCCGACCATGTCTATGAAGACCGGGATGTGGGGGCGGCACTGGCGAGCGGATCCTTTTTGACCTGCGGTATGGTGGTGGCGCCCTGCACCATTAAGACCCTTTCGGGAATTGCCAATTCCTATACCAACAACCTGCTGGTGAGGGCAGCGGATGTAAACCTGAAAGAGGGTCGGAAACTGGTCCTGATGGTCAGGGAAACCCCCCTCCACAAGGGTCATCTGAGGT
Source organism: uncultured Desulfobacteraceae bacterium (assembly GCA_964588535.1). Classification (GTDB taxonomy): domain Bacteria; phylum Desulfobacterota; class DSM-4660; order Desulfatiglandales; family Desulfatiglandaceae; genus NaphS2. The sequence goes on along the minus strand of CAZPQA010000078.1, from coordinate 6,121 downwards.
TGATGACCATGGCGGCGGATATGGGGGCCCATATTCTGCCGCCCGTTCCCTCATTTTATCATCAACCCAAAACCCTGCAGGATATTATAGATCAAAGCATCGGCAAGGTTTTTGACTACCTGGGCATTGAGCACGAACTGTTCAGGCGGTGGGAGGGGTGAAGATTTGAAACTTGAAATGTTATTTCTCGTTCCCAGACAATTCGCAACTTGTAAAAAATCAGGAGGGGAAAATGCTTTTACCAAAATTTGAATTCCATGAGCCCGCAACGGTCGAAGAGGCCTGCCGGATCCTTGGCGAACTGGGCGAAAAGGCGAAAACTGTTGCCGGTGGTACGGATTTGTTCGTCAATATGAAAAAGAAAGTGCTGGCGCCGGAGCATGTGGTATCACTTGATAGGATCGAATCGCTGTCTGAACTGGATTCTTCCAACGGAACACTGCGTATCGGCGCTTGCGCCAAAGCCGCCGAAATAGCTGAATCCGATGCGGTCAAAGCAGACTTTCCTGCATTGCAGGAAGGGGCGGGTAAACTGGGATCCCCCCTTATCCGGAATCTGGCCACTGTGGGCGGAAATCTGGTGAGCGCGAGACCGGCTGCGGATTTTCCACCGCCTTTGATGGCTTACGGCGCAACGGTCGTTTTGAAAAGCAGCAAAGGGGAGCGCACCGTGGCGTTGGCCGATTTTATTGAGGCCCCCGGCCAAACAGTGCTTGCTGCTGATGAAATTCTTGAATCCATACTTCTGGAAAAACCGGAAGCTTATTCCGGGAGCGCTTATTTCAAACTGGGTGTTCGAGAAGCCCTGGAGATTTCACTGGTCAACGTGGCCGTCTGTATGACCACCCAAGGGGCTGATGGTCCCATAAAGGCCGCACGGGTTGTGATGGGATCGGTGGGACCCACCCCGCTGGTGTCTCCATCTGCTGAAAAAGTGCTTCTGGGGGAAAAGCCTTCCGGAGCCCTTTTCCTTGCAGCCGGAGCGGCCGCGGCCATGGACAGCCGGCCCATCGATGACTTTAGAGCATCCGCAGACTACAAGCGGGCCATGGTCAAGGAATTGACCCGAAGGGCATTGATCCAGGCCTATGACCGTGCGCGAACTGAATAGAGATGATCGATTTGGAAAATGATTCAAGCGACACACCCATAGCAAAATTGCCATCAGCAGAAAGAAATAGGGAGAATTACCATGAAAAAGATGATTTGCCTTAACATAAACGGCAAGGAATATGAGTTGGCCGCGGCGCCCAATATGACCCTGGCGGACCTTCTCAGGGAAGAGCTTTTATTGACGGGCACAAAAAAGGGATGTGAACTGGGAGACTGCGGGACATGTACCGTCATTATGAATGGCAAAGCAGTGAATTCCTGCCTGGTACTGGCTGTTCAGGCTTCCGGCAAGGACATTACCACCGTGGAAGGCTTGGAAACGGACGATGGTCTGCATCCCCTGCAGGAAAAGTTTATTGAAAACGGTGCCATTCAATGCGGGTTTTGTACGTCGGGCATGCTGCTCAGCGCAAAAACACTACTGGACAAAAACGCCAAACCGGATGAACTGGAGATTCGTACCGCCATTTCCGGTAACCTCTGCCGATGCACCGGATATCAGAAGATTGTAGAATCCATCAAAGACGTGAGTGAAGGGAGATAGGAAATGACCGAATATCATGTAATCAATGGACGAGCGCCCCGGTTGGATGCACCTGCCAAGGCTACTGGGCGCGCCATGTATGTGGATGACCTCAAGCTTCCGGGTATGCTTCACGGCGCCTTGTTGCAGAGTCCTCTGGCCCACGCCAGGATTCTCAATATCGATACTTCAAAAGCCCTGAAACTGCCCGGGGTAAAATCAGTGGTGACAGCCGAAGATGCCGGGATGGTGCATTACGGGGTGAGTCCTGCCCGGTACGATGAAACCCTTTTCGTAAAAGACAGGGCACGCTATATGGGTGACGAAATTGCCGCTGTTGCCGCGGTGGACCTTGAAACCGCCCTGGAAGCGGTGTCCCTGATTGATGTGGAATATGAAGAACTGCCGGTAGTGTTCACGGTGGAAGACGCCATGCGGGAAGACGCGCCGCAGATCCATGAAAAGTATCCCGGAAACATGTGTGCGGAAGTCCATCAGGAATTCGGAAATGTGGAGGAAGGGTTTGCTAAGAGTGACCTGATTCGAACCGATACCTTCATCAACAAAAGACAGGACGGTGCGTTTCTGGAACCCAACGGCGTTGTGGCGGATTTTGACCGAAACGGCTATCTGACGCTGCATTCATCCACCCAGGTGCCTCATTATGTCATGCGGATCGTGGCCATGGTGCTGAGGATTCCGGTGGGAAAGGTGCGAGTTAGAAAGCCCTATGTGGGCGGCGGTTTCGGACCCAAGGCCGGCACCAATTCCATTGAACTGGCCTCCTGTCTCCTTTCCATGAAAACCGGTAAACCGGTCAAAATGAATTTTACACGGGAACAGGTCTTCCTGTTTTCCAGAGCCCGGCATCAATTCAAGCATACCCTCACCACCGGTGTCAAAAAGGACGGCACCTTGATGGCGCTGACCAACGAATGTTACCTGGAAGGCGGTGCCTATACCAGTTTTGGAATCGCAACCGTTTATTATGCCGGCTCCCTTCTGGGTGCCCCCTACAGGCTGCCCAACATGAAGTATGACGGCTACCGTGTTTTCACCAACCGGCCCGCCTGCGGGGCCCAGCGAGGTCATGGCGGGGTCGCGTCCCGGGCTGCGTGGGAACAGCAGATTGATTTCATTGCGGAAGAACTGGGTATGGACCCCGTTGAGATCAGGATGAAAAATTCCATGGAAGCGGGGGATGTCACCTGCAATGACTTCAACACCAGCAGTTTCGGTATGAAGGAATGTATCGAAGCGGTAAAAGAAGGATCCAAATGGAGTGAGAAAAAAGGGAAAATGTCCGAGGGTAAAGGGATCGGCATTGCTACCGGATTTTTTGTCTCCGGCGCAGGCTACCCCATTTACCGGTCGGAAACGGCCCATTCCACGGTGGTCATTAAGCTGAACGAAGACGGTGGCACGGCCCATGTCTTAACCGGAAGCGCTGAAATCGGGCAGGGTTCCGATACGGCCATGGCCATGATCGCCGCCGAGGCCCTGGGTGTGCCCTATGATTGCATCAAGGTAAGTTCCGGCGATACGGACTACAGTGTGGACCTGGGGGCCTATTCCAGCCGTCAGACCCTCATGACCGGACATGCCACCAAGAGCGCCGCCGAGGATCTCAAAGGGCAGGTGCTGGATGTGCTGGGCGAAACACTGAAAGTGCCCGTGGACCAGATGGACATCAAGAACGGATTCATCGTGTTCAAGGGTGAAACACCTGATTTTACGTCTATTCGAACCATCTATGCCAAGGAACATCGGGGCTTTTTCGACAACCCGGATTCGGATGAACCGCTTACTTTTAAGGAAGCTGCCCGGATGGCCTTTCTGGCCCGGGGGTCCATGGTTGGAACCGGCAGTTACAAACCGGGGGAACTGGGCGGAAAATTCAAAGGTGCCGCTGTGGGCACGTCTCCGGCATACGGTCCGTCCGCCCAGGTGGTGGAAGTCACCGTGGACAAAGGTACGGGAAAAATTACCATCGATCGGATGACCGATGCCCATGATTGCGGTTTCGCCATCAACCGTACCTCCGTGGAAGCTCAGATGCAAGGGTCTCTCTCCATGGGAGTGGGTGAGGCCATGTATGAGGAAGTGAAATTTGACGATAAAGGTAAAGTTATCAACGCAAATCTGGGTGAGTACAAGATTGCAACCGCTCTGGATATGCCCAATGTGGATACCATCATTGTGGAAAGCAATGAGCCCAACGGTCCTTTCGGGGCCAAGGAGGTGGGGGAAGGGGCCATCATGCCCACTATCCCCGCCATCCTGAATGCGCTCTACGATGCCACAGGCGTGCGGGTCCAGGAATTGCCCTTGACCCCCGAGCGAGTTTTCAAGGCCATTCAGGCAAAGGAAGAAAAGGAAAAATAGAAGGAAAAAGGGTGCAGGGGGCAGTTATCAGGGGACAGGACGCGATTCGAAAGTGGTTTTTCTGCACCCTGACAACTGCACCCTGACAACTGTCCACTGACAACTGCACCCTGACAACTCAAAAGCACAGGTCCAAAAAATGTCAAACCCATTGTCTCCAGAAGAAGCCCTTCGCTACCATCGGCAGGTGATCCTGCCGCAGATCGGTGAGGAGGGCCAGAGGACGCTTCGAAGATCCCGCATTTTTCTGGCGGGTCTGGGAGGCTTGGGGTCCATTTCGTCATATTATCTTGCGGCGGCAGGGGTAGGGCAGCTGCGGGTGGTGGATAAGGACCGGGTGGAATTGGGAAACCTGAACCGCCAGTTGCTGCACTTTACAGACGATATCGGTGAATTAAAAACCGAATCCGCAAAGAGAAAGCTTCAAAGCCTCAACCCCCATTGTCGGGTTGAGGCGCTCCGTGAGGCGCTCAGCGAGGATAACGGGGAAATGCTGGTTGGTGATGCCCATCTGATTGTGGATGGAACCGATAATTTGAAGACACGAAGGATTTTAAATCGTGTGTCCCTAAAAAAGGGGATCCCCTTCTTTTTTGGCGGTGTGGATGGATTGACGGGCATGGCCACCACATTTATTCCAGGCGAGACCCCTTGTTTTGAATGTCTTTTTCCCGACGGGACCCCCGATAAGGGGCCTCCAGGGGTTTTGGGTCCCTTGCCGGGGATCATTGGGTCCCTTCAGGCCCTGGCAGCCATTAATTTTCTGGTGGGAGTGCCTCACGGTTTGCTCGCGGGCCGGATGTTATATGTGGATGGTGCTACCATGAATTTTAAAATGATTGAAATGGGAAGGAATTCCCGATGCCGTGTGTGCGGCGCCGATTTAGGATAAGGAGGATTGTCTCATGAATAAAGACGCCGAAAAGATCGAAGTGACCATTAATGGTTTTAAAGAAACGGTCACCGAAGGATCCTCCATTACCCAACTGATTCTGGAATATGACGAAATGGAGTCTGCCATGATGGTGGAGCAGAACGGACGGTTTGTTTATCCGCAGGATTATGGTACCACTCTGCCTGAGGCTGGAGACGTTCTGGAATTTATTCATCCGGATTTTGGTGGTTGATCCTGCCCACGATTTTAACTCCCGAAATATTTTTTTGTTTTTCATTTATTTTCTTCTCTAAACCAGCCCTTCAATGTTAGCCTGACGAACAATCTTGACTTTTTTAGGACCTCGGCATATTTTCGGCCGATAAGTGTGCTCCGAGGATCAATTGGAACTGCGGTGGAAAAACGTATATCAGAGAGGAGAAATGTGGTTGAGCGGATTGCATTTGTAGATGACGAGGAAATCGTTCTGGGGACCTTGAGGCGAATTTTTGAGGATGAACCCTATGAGGTTTCTACATTTGATACGCCTTCAAGAGCGATCATGGCCATGGAGCAAAACCCGTTTTCCGTAGTGGTGTCGGACCAGATGATGCCGGAAATGGACGGCACTGTATTTCTTAAGGAAGTGCGTGAAAGATGGCCGACTACCGTACGCATTCTAATGACCGGGTATGCGGAGACCGATACGGTCATCAAGGCCATTAATCAAGGCAGTGTTTTTCGCTTTATAAGCAAACCATGGGAAATCCGCGAGTTGAGACAGATTGTGAAGGACGCCGTCCATCAGTACCGCCTTGTCGACGAGCATCGTGAGTTGACACGGCTGACGGAGGAACAAAACCGGAAACTGATTGAGCTGAACCAGGATTTGGAGAAAAGGGTTGAGGATAGAACGCGACAATTGAGGAAAAATGAAGAAGAACTGAAAAAGACCCTGGCCCAACTGCGAAAATCCCTGGAGGCAACCATCCAGGCCCTGTCCTTGACGGCTGAAGCCAGGGACCCTTATACGGCGGGGCACCAGCGTCGGGTTGCCGATTTGTCGAGGGCCATTGCGCAGAAGATGGGCCTTTCCCAGGATCAGGTGGATGGTGTCCGTATGGCGGGTTCAATTCATGATCTCGGGAAGATCTATGTGCCTTCGGAAATCCTGAATAAACCGGGTAAAATCAGGGAAAACGAATTTGAACTGGTGAAGTCGCATC
>CAZPQA010000077.1:9485-16461 GCA_964588535.1 uncultured Desulfobacteraceae bacterium | reverse complement strand
ACCTTTGAAAAATGCTCAATTTTGTTCAAGTTCAAGGAAGGCGAAAATTTTAACCGTAGGAATACATTGAGTATTTCGAGGCTTAACCCATTTTATTAAGAACGGGTGAGCCTGACGCCGGAATTGGGCAAAAGGGGGCGTTTTGCAAAGGTCTCATGGCTGAGGGGAACCAATATGGAGGGAACAATAATGGAAAATGATATGAAACGATTATCAGGCGGCATTGATCGAAGGGATTTCTTAAAGCTATCCGGAATTCTCGGCGTTGGCTTTACCGCGGCTACTGTGATTCCTGCTTCTGCTGAAACCGTTAAATTTGACCGCAAACTGTACAAAGTTTCAGAAACCCGATTGGCCATGGGGACTTTCGTATCCATGACCCTTCTACACACATCACGGGATCAAGCCAGTGAAGCCATTTTTTCGGCTTTTGAAGAAATCGATCGGTTGACCCGGGATATGAGCCGTTTCGACCAGAGCACGGCCGTTGCCCTGCTAAATCGGGAAGGACGTCTGGCGGACGTTCCCCCGGACATGGCAAATGTGGTGAGGCGGGCGCTGTCCCATTACAGAATCAGCAACGGGGCTTTTGACATTTCGGTGAAACCGGTGGTGGACCTGTTTAAAAATAGATTTTCAGGAAAAAAACCCTCACCCCCCACTGAGAAGGAGATGCGTAAAGCCCTGGAGCTGGTGGATGCATCCCGTATTCAACTGGTGGGAAACAGCATTTTACTGAAGAAACCAGGCATGGGTATTACCCTGGACGGCATTGCAAAAGGATATATCGTCGATAAGGCATCTGAGACCCTTTCCACACATGGCATTGAGAACTACTTGATCAATGCGGGAGGGGACATTCGAACTTCGGGGCGCCGGCAGGACGGAAAGCCTTGGACCATTGCGGTACAGGATCCCCGTAAGAAGCAACGGTATCCGGACAAAATTAAAATGACGAACGGCGCCATTGCCACATCCGGAAACTATGAAGTCTATTTTGACCGGGAAAAGATGTTCCACCATATTGTGAACCCACTAAACGGCTTTTCTCCCACTACCAGCAACAGTGTATCCGTTATGGCCCAAACAGCCATGGATGCAGATGCGCTGTCCACCAGTGTGTTTGTCATGCGACCGAAAAAAGGCATTCGGTTTGTGAATTCATTGCCGGGGTGTGAGTGTCTGGTGGTGGGGAAGGGGAACCGGAAAATGCGTTCGGCAGGGTGGAAAAGCGTCGGGTAGACGTTTACGGTTGTCAGTTACTGTTCATAGGGCGCAGGGGACAGTTGTCAGGGGGCAGGATGGAATTTATGGAAACTGATTGTTCTGCACCCTGACAACTGCACCCTGTAATCTTTATTTTTACATGGGGACTTCTTCCTGGATGAAATTTTCGAACCGGGTCAGTTCTTTCAGGAAGGTTAATTTAAATAACCCCGTTGGGCCGTTTCGCTGTTTCCCGATGATGATCTCCGCGGTATTTTGGTTTTCCTCCGATTGAGGGTTGTAAACCTCGTCCCGGTAGATAAATACAATCACATCCGCGTCCTGTTCAATGGCACCGCTTTCTCTTAAGTCGGCCAGCTGAGGCCGCTTATTCGGCCTGTCCTCCACCTTTCGGTTGAGTTGGGACAGTGCCACCACGGGGATGTCGAGATCTTTGGCCAGCCCCTTGAGAGCCCTGGAAATTTCCGACATTTCCAACTGCCGGGATTCCGCGGATCTTCGACCATGGATCAGCTGCATGTAATCCACGATCACAAGACCCAACTCGCCTCTTTTTTTGAGCCTTCGGCATTTGGCCTTCATTTCCAGCACACTGATGGCGGAACTGTCATCGATGAAAATAGGAATTTCCGAAAGACGATCGGCGGAATCGATCAACTCCTGCCACTCGTGTTTTTTGAGTCTTCCGGTTCTCAGTCGGGTGGCATCAATCCTGGATTCAAATCCCAATAAACGGATTCCCAACTGTTGCCGGGACATTTCGAGGGAAAAGACAGCGACCCCCATTTTTGTGCTCTTGGCAGCGTTGTATCCCATATTCAGGGCCAGTGCCGTCTTCCCCATGCTCGGCCTGCCGGCTACAATAATCAGGTCCGATGGCTGAAGGCCCGCTGTCAGACGATCAAAACGTTCAAACCCGGTGGTGACACCCGTCAGGAATCCTTCGGATTCCCCCGCCTTCACCACCTTCTCCATACTGCCCTTGATGACGTGATTCAGGGGCTGGAAGCCCTCCTTGATCTGCGAATCAGCGATATTAAAAATCGTCTGTTCGGCCTTTTCAAGAAGATCCTCGGCATCATCCTGCTCTTGAAAGCATAATTCCGAAATGTTCGAACACTCCGAAATCAACCGCCTCCGCACCGAGGCATGCCTGATAATTTCCGCATGATAGACAATTCCCGCTGAAGTGGAGACCGACTGAACCAGGACCGCCAGATAATCGATGCCACCCACCTTCTCCACCTGGTTTTTCCTGGTAAGAACTTCGGAAAGTGTTATGACATCAATGGGTTCGCTCTCCCTATACAGGAGAGCCATCCCTTCAAAAATGGTGGTGTGTGCCTCTCGGTAGAAATCGTCGGGGGAAAGGATGTCCATAAGCTGGTTCATGGCATCATTGTTCAACAACACCCCTCCCAAAACGGCCTGCTCCGCCTCCAGGTTGTGGGGCGGAACTTTGGGGGAAAAACGAGCGGTTCGATCGTTGGTTCCAGGCATGGGACAAGCACCTTATTCTTTCGGAATTTCTTCGTCCGCTTTTACCACGACTTTGATGGTCGCGCTGACTTCGGGATAAATCTTAATCTCTACCTGAAATTCACCCAATTCCTTAATGGGTTTTTCCAGTACGATTTTCCTTCTATCAATATCGATACCCTGGTCCTTGAGCTGTGAAGCAACATCTATGGATGTGACAGAGCCGTAAAGTTTCCCCTCTTCACCTGACTTCTGTGAGAAAGTCAGCACGACCTCTTCCATTACCGCTTTGACTTTTTCCGCTTCCTCTTTGACCCTTACCCGTTTCAACTCAATTTTTTTTCGTTGCAGTTCAAGGGCTTTTCTATTGTGTTCCGTGGCTTCCAAAGCCATGGACTGCGGAATCAGATAGTTTCGTCCATAGCCTTTGGCCACCTTGACGATGTCCCCTTCAAGGCCCAGTTCATCCACATCCTGTCTTAAAATTACTTCCATTTGATTCTCCTCCGTCGCCTGCTTCAGCTATCGGCTCTTCGATGAATTCTTCTGAAATCAGCCCACTGGTCAAACAAACCGGCCAGTATCAGCACCACAAAAAAAAGCTGCTGAATCATGATCAAGACATACGCACCGACCCTGATCCAAGTGGGAACCTTAAACTTATTCAAAAAGAACAGCACGATGGATAGCCCGTGAAAAAGATAGATGGCCAAAATAACAATCAGGGCGTTTATGGCCAGAAATTCGATACTCCCTGATGACAAAAATAGCGCAAAACCGGAAATGATGGTGCCCCATACCAACCATTCAGGGGACTGCCAGCGATCCATGGGCTCAAATTGCGGATATTTGAGGTGCCACAATTTGAAGAGCGGTTTGGCAATGACAATGTTCAACCAGAGCGCAAAGCCCGTACCGATAATCATGAGGGACGGGTAAATTTTGGAAATGACCAACATGAACGCTTTCGCATAGGTTTCCAAAGTCCGTACGTCCGCCCCTTCCACACTCACATCCTTATAAGCCGCGATAGTGGCATTGAGATGTTCCGCCATATAGGTAAGAATCATCTCGATGGGCCCCATGTTTTTTGATAGACCGATAAAAAAAAGTAACCCCAGTCCCAGCAACAGCATGAAGACCGTTGCCAGCAACAATGTCTGGCCAAGTGCCAGCTCCCGCCTGAAAAGCTCCGATAGGCCTATACCAATGATACTGAACTCAATAACAAAAATTATGGCCTGCGGCTGTCCCATGAGGTTTGCAAGAAGTCCGATGGCAAAGACGGTTATCGCTGCAAGCTTTATCCCCTGGCGGAGGCCGAGGCTGGTTGAGTAGCAGAGAAACGGCAATGGTGTCAGGAGGCTGAAAAAAGGGCCTATAAAAGGGATCCAGGCTGAGGCAAGAAGAAGGAACGCGGCCCCTCCCACGCACCCCAGCACATCTGTCGTTTTCATCGAATTTCAGGGAAGGCAAAAAGCCTCAAGCACTCTGAAGCGGCTTCAGAGTGCTTTTTTAAGGATTTGGGGTTATCTGACGATAGACGTCGTGTAGGGCAAAAGCGCAATGTTTCTAGCTCGCTTGATGGCTACAGTCAGCATACGCTGGTGTTTGGCGCAATTCCCGGAAATCCTGCGCGGCGTAATTTTACCCCGTTCAGTTGTGAAATACCTGAGAACTTTTATGTCTTTATAATCAATGGAAAGGCTGCTGTCCGCACAGAACTTGCACACTTTTCGCCTGTGGTAAGTCTTTCGGAACTTGCCTCTGTTTCGGTTTGCGCCGCCGTTTTTGTTAAAGGATCGATTATAAGCCATCTTTTTCACCCTCGCCTTCCGCGCCTGTTTCCTCTGAATCTGCCGCCTCTTCGACCGCTTCAACTGATTCAACTACGCTTGGATCGGGCTTTGGCTTCAGTTTTTCAAGATCAGCATCATCACTCAATTTGATGGTCTGGTATTTAAGAACTCTGTCATCCAGACTCAGCTCTCTTTTGAGTTCCGCCGTCAAACCCGCTTCTCCACAATATTGAAGAAGCACATAAAAGCCTTTGTCAAACTTTTTGATGTCGTAGGCTAACGTTTTTTTCCCCCACTCATCCACCTTCGTCACAACACCTTTGTTTTTCTCCACAGCGTCAGTAAATTTAGCGACAACAGCACGGTGGTCCTCTTCCGCTAAATTCGGGTTGATGATATAAAGGGTTTCATAATACCTCATTCGCTTTCTCTCCTTTCGGCCATCCCCTATAAAAAGACTTTTTATTAGAGGGTTTATTTGGTCCCCCACAGCTGGGGGACAAGGAGCCGCTCTAAAATTAAAAACACAGACTAATATCAGTGAAGCTGCTTTCTGTCAATACTTTTTTGTAAAAGTTCACAGGGTGCATAGACATCAGCTTCGAATTTCATCCTGCACCCTGACAACTGTCCCCTGCACCCTGTCAAAGTTAAGGAATATTATTCATAATAATTCTTAATAGAAAATCCCTCGTTCCTGCAAAGCAGATCCCGGCTTGCTTCTTTCAGATCCCAGGCCACCATCTCCGCCACCATCTCCTCAAATGAGGTTTTGGGTTCCCAGCCCAGCGCTTTCCTGGCAAGACTTGCATCTCCCAGAAGGGCTTCGACCTCGGTGGGACGATAATACCGTTCATCAACGGCGACGATGCACTTTCCCGTATTTCGGTCATAACCTTTTTCCTCAACACCCGTCCCTTCCCAGCGGATGTCAAGGCCGACCTCTCTGCCCGCCACATTGACGAAATCCCTGACCGAGTGCTGCTGACCTGTGGCAATCACATAATCCTTCGGCTGCTCCTGCTGAAGCATCAGGTACATGAGTTCCACATAATCCCGTGCATGCCCCCAGTCCCGCTTTCCGTCCAGGTTCCCCAGATAAAGACAATCCTGAAATCCCAGCTTGATCCGCGCCAGACCCCTGGTGATTTTTCGCGTTACAAAGGTTTCACCCCGTATGGGGGATTCGTGATTGAACAGGATGCCGTTGCACCCGAAAATGCCGTATGCCTCCCTGTAATTGACCGTAATCCAATATGCATAGAGTTTTGCGGCCGCGTAGGGAGACCGCGGATAGAATGGGGTTTTTTCAGTTTGCGGTGTTTCCTGAACCAGACCGTAAAGCTCCGAGGTGGACGCCTGGTAGAATTTCGTCTTCTTTTCTAGCCCCAGGATGCGGATGGCCTCAAGAAGGCGAAGTGCCCCCAGTGCGTCCGCATTGGCTGTATATTCAGGGGTTTCGAAAGATACCTGAACGTGGCTCTGGGCCGCCAGATTGTAGATCTCATCCGGCTGAACCTGCTGAATAATGCGGATCAGATTAGTAGAATCCGTCAGATCTCCATAGTGAAGCACAAACCGTCTGTTTGATTCATGGGGATCCTGGTAAAGGTGATCGATGCGGTCCGTATTAAATTGAGAAGCCCTGCGCTTAATGCCGTGGACTTCGTAATTCTTCTTTAACATAAGCTCGGCCAGATAGGCGCCATCCTGACCGGTAATCCCGGTGATCAGTACTCTTTTCATATTTTTACTCCCAGTATTGTCTTCAATTCCTCTTCCACCATCTTTCGTGCCACATCTTTCATTTTATATCGCGCTTTCCATCCCAGTTTTCGGTGGGCTTTCCCCGGGTCCGCCTTGACCGTTAGAATATCCGTCGGCCGGAGCAGGCTCTCACTGGTCCTTACATGGTCGTGCCAGTTCAAGTCAACCGCATCAAAAGCTTCGCGAACAAAATCCGCCAGCTTGTTGGTTTCCCCGGTGGCGATAACAAAGTCCTCCGCGGTTTCCTGCTGAAGCATGCGCCACATGGCCTCAATGTATTCGGGAGCCCATCCCCAATCACGCTCAACCTCAATATTTCCCAGTTCCAGTACCTCGCCGCTTCCTTTAGCGATACGACAGGCCGCGTTCACAATTTTGCGGGTCACAAACCGCTCCGGCCTCAATGGGGACTCGTGATTAAACAAAAGCCCTGAGCAGGCAAACAGCCCATAGGCTTCCCGGTAATTGGCCATATGCCAGAAAGCGGCCGCCTTTGCAACGGCATAGGGACTTCTGGGGCGAAAGGGCGTCTCCTCATTGGCTGAGATGCCTTCCGTGTTGCCAAAGCACTCACTGGATCCCGCATTATAGATACGGATTGGGATGTTCAAAAACCGAATGGCTTCCAGGAGGTTCAATGTCCCGATGCTGATGCTTTCAAATGACTCAACGGGCTGATCAAAAGAGAGCCCCACCGAAGTCTG
>CAZPQA010000077.1:0-9385 GCA_964588535.1 uncultured Desulfobacteraceae bacterium | reverse complement strand
TGATGCTTTCAAATGACTCAACGGGCTGATCAAAAGAGAGCCCCACCGAAGTCTGCCCGGCAAGATTATAGACTTCGTCCGGCTGCACCTTTTTTAAAACCTGCAGAACGCTTCGAAAATCGTTCAGGGATACAGATTTGAGCTCTACCCGGTCATAAATCTCCAAGCGTTTAAGATTGGCAAAAGAGGACATTTGAGCGTCCCGCGAAGCGCCGACAACCCGGTAGCCCTTTGCCAGAAGGAATTTTGCCAGATAAGACCCATCCTGACCGGAAACACCCAGGATCAATGCGGTTGTCTGATTATTGTTTTTAATATTTGCCATATTTATTTGACCTGATACCTCGTTATTGACCTCGAAACCACGCCCTGCTATAGTGCAGCCCTTATAACATTGTGTGATACGCGAATCAAGAGCTGAAAGCTGAACGCTCAAAGGGCATAGCTGATAACACTTTCACCTTTCAGCTTTGAGCTCTCTAACCAGAGGTTGAAAAAATCCCGATGAAAAACAAAAGCGCGAAGGTGCGCCGTAATGACCCCTGCCCCTGTGGAAGCGGGCTGAAGTATAAAAAATGCTGTATCCGCGAGGCGGGTCCCTATACCAAAAACAATAATAAGATGTTATATCTTCAGAAACATGGCATTCGCGTTAAAGAAGCAGGGGACATTGAAGGCATAAAAAAGGCAGGACGTCTTGCCCTGAAAACCCTTGACCTGGTTGAAGACTCAATTCGGGTCGGAATGAAAACAGATGACATCAACACCCTTGTTCACGATTACACCCTTAAAAACGGCGCCACACCAGCCCCCTTGGGTTACCGCGGGTTTCCAAAAAGCGTTTGTGTTTCCGTAAACGAAGTTATCTGCCACGGCATCCCCGGTGACAGGGTCCTGAACAATGGCGATATCGTCAATGTGGACGTCACCCCCATCCTGGACGGGTATTACGCTGATGTCAATAAGACGTTTTTTGTGGGGGATCCGGGTTCAAACACCCAAAAAATCGTAAATGTGGCGCGCGAATGTCTCAGAAAAGGCGTGATGATGGTCCGCCCCGGAAACCGAATCGGCGACATCGGTTTCGCCATTCAATCCTTTGCGGAAAAAGAAGGGTGTTCGGTTGTGAGGGAATTTGTGGGTCACGGAGTCGGTTTTGACTTTCACGAACCCCCCCAGGTGCCCCACCACGGGCGTTCGGGAGAAGGCATCGAACTGATTCCGGGCATGGTGTTCACCATTGAGCCTATGATCAACCTGGGCGCGAAAGATCTAAAGGTTCTTAATGACGGCTGGACCGCCGCAACACTGGATGGCGCCCTTTCCGCACAGTTTGAGCAAACCATACTGGTTACGGATAAAGGCTATGAAAGCCTCACCCCATTTTCCCTCAAATGAACCTTGTTGACCATGCCAAAAAGTTAGGTTTTGTCGCGCTAGGGCTCTCCCCATCTGAAAAGCCTCTGTTTTTCGATGCGTTTTGCGCATGGATTGATGCTGAAAAATTCGGCGGGATGGCATGGCTCAAAAGGCATCAAAATTTGAGAGAAGATCCGAGTATGCTCCTCCCGGGATGTCGAACCGTCATCAGTCTAGCTTACCCCTATTCTCCCGGAAAACCCCGTACACCTGAAGGGTTTACCATGGCCCGATACAGCGAACCCCAAAAGAAAGACTATCACATCCGTGTTCGAAAAAAAGCCAAACACCTTGCATTGGGGCTCAAAGAATCATACCCGAATACAAAATCCAGGGTTTGCGTTGATTCAGCACCCATCCTTGAGCGGAGTTTTGCTAACAGGTCCGGAGTGGGCTTCTTCGGAAAAAATAACATGCTCATTGTTCCCGGCCACGGATCCTATGTTTTTCTGGCGGAAATCCTGACCACCGCCCCTCTGCCATTGGGTGACTCCGGACCCAGAGAGGATCTATGCGGAAACTGCACACGCTGCCTGGATGCCTGCCCCACCGGTGCGCTTGAAGGTCCCAGGCGCCTGGATGCGTCCAGATGCCTTTCTTACCTCACCATTGAACATGAGGGTGACTTTGACCCTGAAACGGGAGAAAGGATGGGCCGGTGTTTCCTAGGTTGTGATGTCTGCCAGGAAGTATGCCCCTTTAATCGGGTTGAAAAGGCCAGAGCAGCCTCCCTTCCCGGTATCGGGGAATTCTTGAAAATGGACGATGGGGAATTTAAAACACTGTTTGGACAAACGGCCCTTGCTCGCCCCGGTCTTCAGCGGATACAACGGAATATCAAAGCGGTCGTCCCTCTGGAAAGGAAAGACAACACACATGGAATTCTGTGATTTAAATTGTCGATACGCCACCTGGCCTGAAAAGGAAGCGCTTGATGGGTCGGGGAGCTGCCGCGTATTTCAGGCCATCCATTGCGCCAAAAAAAGTCGGCACGTTCACAAGAACATGCCGTGCCCTGAAAAGGAAAAGAGAGAAAAAGAGGACGCTCTCAAAAAGAGGTGAAGCCTTTACAGCTCCTGTTCCGACAGGTATCGACTTATGGCGCCATCGTATTCATGGGTCAGACGGAATACCTTTCTGGCCAATCGAAATCGTGTTGAAAGTAGCGTCTCCCCGGAAGAAGCCTCCATCTCCTTTAAAACCTCTGCATAGTCATCTGGATCGACAATGACTGTGACATCTTTGAAATTCTTGGCGGCAGACCGCAACATGGACGGCCCCCCGATATCGATGTTCTCGATGGCCTCTTCCAACGTTACCCCTTCTCTGGATACGGTTTTTTCAAACTGATACAGGTTCACCACCACCAGGTCGATCCCTTCAATTCCGTGCTCCGCCATTACTTTGACATGTTCAGGGTTATCACGCAAACCCAGAAGCCCCCCATGCACCTTCGGATGAAGGGTCTTGACGCGACCGTCCATCATTTCCGGAAAACCGGTGTAGGCTGAAATATCCGTCACCGAAACCCCTCCCTCGCGCAAGGCTTTGGCGGTTCCCCCTGTTGACAATATTTCCACTTGGAAACCGGCCAGGGACTTTGCGAAGTCCACAATCCCTGTTTTGTCGGTAACGCTGATGATGGCCCTTTTTATCTTACCCATATCTATCTCCTCATACAAGGTCTCATGCGACGTCATAAATACGATCAATCAATTGCTCTTTTCAGGGTCTGAAACAGGCATGGGAACCTTCAAGAATCCCACGCCTTCTTCTTTCAGAGTCTTTTCCTCTTCCTCCGTTGCCGATCCACGGATGCTTCTTTTTTCCGCAGCGCCGTAGTGGATTTTCAATGCCTCGGCGGCGAATCGGGTCCCCACATCTTCTGAATTGTTTTTAATATATTCAACGACCTCTTTTGCCAGTTTCTGATAATTGACGGCCGACGGATGGTTGGCTTCCTGCGGTTGGGATGTTCTGACTGCCACAGGTGATAGCACCTTCCTGACATCGGCGTCATCACAGTAAGGACATTGTACGAGGTCTTCTAAATTCTGCTCCTCAAAAGACTGAAGGCTGTTGAACCAGCCTTCAAAAAGGTGCCCCTGGGAACATTCCAAATCAAATGCAATCATTTTGCAACTTACCCCTCCGAATAAAGAACAGCCAGAATCCGTGTTACATCGCTGCCATGATTCTTGACAAGATGGGGAACCGTGGAGTCATAATAGATGGAATCGCCCGGTTCAAGCACGTAAACCTCCTCACCGAGCTTGACTTCCATGGCCCCTTCGAGAACATAAATGAATTCCTGCCCATCATGGGCGGATCGCTCTTCATGAGCCTTTGAAGGTTCAAGGGAAACGAGAAAGGGTTCCATGTGTCGGTCTTTTTTATGAGGGGCCAGGGACTCATACCCGTATCCATAATATTTACCCTTTTTGGAACTGTAACGCGAGATCACCTTTCGGTCGTTTTTCCGCACAATGGTATAAGGCCTGTCCTCTTCACCTGATATAAAATAGCCCATTTTGAGATCAAGCGCCTTGGCCAGTTTGATAACAATTCCCAGGGGCGGGGCCACATTGCCGTTTTCGATCTGTTCCAGGAATGCCACATCCAAGTCTGTTCTTTGAGAAATATCCTGCAGGGTCAGGTCCCGATCTTCCCGGACCTGTTTCACCCGCTTACCCACATTGACTTGAATATCTTCCTTGGGAGAGGATGGGCTGATACTATTCAAGAAATCCTGCTCTTGGTCTTTTCCACTGAACTCACGACTGATGTCCGTTAAAAAATCCTGTTCAGCATCTCGGGCATTTCCCCGACGATTATCTTCTTCCATAATCATTCCCTCTGGGTTGTACGTTTTAGGTTTCGAGAACAAAGATGACTTCCATTCTGACCCGGTATTCGCGCATGGCGTCATCCTCCACCGCGACCCTTTGTTCGAGAACCCTGAGGCCGGTGATGCCTCTCAATGTTTTTGTGGCCCTGTCAAGACCGGTTTTGATTGCCTCATCGAAACTCACGGGAGAGGCGCCGATGATCTCGGTAACACGCGCAACTCGTTCCAATAGTCGACCTCCTTGCTTTTTTCAACTAGATTTTGAATTTCGCCCCATTTGCGTCTATTTGATGCTAAAGGCCCTAATAGCTGTCAAACCCTTGACACAAACTTTCAACCACCCTATTATCCCATGCTGGCCTACCATGAAAGCTAAGATATGCGATGACAAAAAGCAACGATTTTTTGTGGATTTAACTTGAAGGAGAGGACATTTATCATGAAAGATAGCCAATATATCGTTGATGATTTGAACTTGAAGGACTCCTGGCGCATGTTTCAGATCATATCTGAATTCGTAAGGGGTTTTGAAGAGATGCCTGAAGCTTATCCCGCGGTCAGCATTTTCGGATCTTCACAGACTGATCCGAAAAGCGACGTATACAAGAAAACCGTCGCAGCTGCGCGCCTTCTTGTGGAAAACGGGTTCAACGTGATTTCGGGCGGGGGCCCCGGTGTGATGGAAGCCGCCAATCTGGGCGCTGCCAAGGCAAAAGGAAAATCGGTGGGCCTTCATATCGAGCTTCCCAATGAGCAACAACCCAACAAATATGCCAATGTTCGCCTGAGTTTCAAGTATTTTTTCATTCGAAAAGTGATGTTTGTTAAATATGCCGTTGCCTATATCATCATGCCGGGGGGATTCGGCACTCTTGATGAACTTTTTGAATCATTGACCCTCATCCAAACCAAAAGGATTCGGCATTTTCCCGTTATCCTGGTGGGCTCGGACTACTGGGGAGGGTTGCTGGACTGGATTAAAAAGGTGTTGGTCAGGGAAAAGACCATTGTGGAATCGGATCTCGACATTTTACAGGTGGTGGATTCACCCGAAGAAGCCGTGGCCATCATCAAAAGACGGGTTGTCATTTAAGGGTCACCGCAAAAAATGAAGGACCTGGAATCATATTTTAAAAGAATTGAAACCAACCTTTCGCCAGAACAAAAAGATCTTCTCTCTATTTTCATAAAAGAACTGACGGCCTGGAACAAACATATGAATCTCACGGGCTTGTCATCCCCCCGGCGCATCATTGACGAACTGGTCGCAGATTCTCTCATGCCGCTCCCCTGCCTTCCGGATACGGGAATATGCCTCGATGTCGGCTCGGGGGCGGGTTTCCCCGCCATTCCGCTAAAGATCTGCAGGCCGGCCATAAAATTTTTCCTCATGGAACCCAATTTAAAAAAAGGGAGCTTTTTGAAGCAGATCATCCGGCTCTGCGGATTGAAACAGATCGAGGTCGTTAGAGAACGGATTGAAACGCTTTCCCAGCCCCTTCCATTTGAATGGTGCCACATGATTACATCCAGGGCCATGGCGCCTTTGCCGAAACTCATTAAATGGTGTGCACCCTATCTGGCACCAGGCGGCCTGATGGTTGCTTTTTTGGGGAACCGGTTCGAGGATATTCTTGCCGAATGTGAACCGCTGCTAAAGGAGAAGGGCCTTTTTGTTCACGATTCAAAGCCCTATATTCTGAAAAGTAAAGAACTGAAAAGAAACCTGCTGATCCTGAAAAAAAGGGAATAAAAGTGCGATCAATATTCTGCTCCGAGCGCATCCATTATGGTCACCAGCTGGTTGTCAATATATTTATCCAGTGTCAAACGGTTTTTAAAATGCCAGTGCTTGAGTATCCACATTTGTGACAACATCAAAATGTTGTAGGCCATGAGGTCAACATCAACCGCCTTGAAGACCCCCTGCGCTATCCCTTCATTGATGATATTTGAAAAAATCTCACTGACTTCGACTTCAAGGGCCATAATCCGCGTTTTTGAATTCCTGTCCAGGGAACTGGATTTCTGATAAAGCAGCAGCATCTTTTCGCGCTGCCGGTCCAGCACCCTGAGGTAGAGGATAACCGCCATGGCCAGCTTCTCCACAGGGTCCACAATGTCCCTGATTTCCTGGATCAGGCTCTCCCGGAAAATGTCCAACACATCTTCCATGATGAGCCGCATGATCCCGGATTTCTTTTTGACATAGTGGTAAGTAACAGGCAGGGCAACATTCGCGGTTTCGGAGATTTCCTGAATCGAAGTGGCCCCGAAGCCTTTGCTGGCATAAAGGGCGCTTGCAGCGTCTATGATCTTTTTTCGAACCTTATCTGAGGCTGCAATTTGATCAAGTACCGTCAGTCTGTTTCTGGGCATATCGAGCGATGCTCCTCGGATAGTCTGCAGCAAAAACGAGTCCTGAACGCAGGAGGTCTTTTGTCGCGGTGCAACCTATTTGGCGTATTTAAATGAGACGCTCAACCGTGTTCGAAATGAGGTCACTTTTCCATTTTCGATGGTTACATCCAGCTTGGTAACTTCCGCTACCCTCAGATCTTTGAGGCTTTCGCCCGCCGTCGAGATTGCGGTATTAGTAGCCTCTTCCCATGATTGGTCACTCGTACCCACCAACTCGATAATTTTGTATGTACTTCCAGCCATCGTAACCCTCCTTATTCATTTTAAAGGTTTTGACCAAAGAACCGCTGATATCTTATAAAATTCACCCCCTTTCCTTTTCAAGAATCAAACCGTCATATTCTCTGAAGAGCAGAATAACAGAGCGTTTCATCCATTGCAAGGGTACATTTCTAATCTTTTACAGGGTGCAGTTGTCAGGGTGCAGAAAAATCAGCTTCGAATTTCCTCCTGCCCCCTGACAACTGTCCCCTGCACCCTATTCATTGAAGTCTTTGATTCGCCGCCACGCCAGATCCTTGAGCTTTTTCAGCAGAGGCGGAGACGTATCGCTGATATCCTGAATGTTCCATTGGATCAGGGTTGCCGGTTCAACCGCTTTCAATGTTACCGTTCGTTTTCCCTGCTGGCTGATAGTACCCACTTCACCAATGATTTCACCGCTACCCAGGGTTTTCAACACATAGCCTTGTTGGGTGCTCGCCTCCAGTTTCCCTGAAACGATCAGGGCAAAGAAACCGTCAGCATCTTCTCCCTGCCGATAGACGATATCTTCTGTTGCAAACTCTTTCGCCTCGGCACTCATGGCCAGAAGGCCCAATTGGCCCTGGTCCATCCCTCGAAACAGGGAACAGTCCTTCAGCGCTTTTTGCATGATGCTGAAATCCATGTGTCTATACCTCCTTTTTCGTTAAAGGTCGAAGCCCCATTTTTTGACGGTGGCCATGCCCCCCTGAAGATTATAGGTATTGGTAATGCCCTTCTGCCGCAGGTTCAACTGCGCTTCGTATGAACGAACGCCCGTATTGCATATGAGCACCAGGGGTTTGTCCCTGGGGACCTCGTCCATGCGCGTTTTGAGTTCATCCTGAGGAATGCTTTTCCAGTCATCCGGGTATTTTTCCACAAAAGGCTTGGCATTTCCCCAGCCCCGGCAATCCAGAAAAACAGCGTCACTGCTGTCTCTATCCTGCCACCATTCCGCGAACTGGTCCACATCAATCAGCTTGATTTTTCCTCTCAAGACGTTTTCAGCCGTATTGCCCAGGGCGTTCACGATGTCCATGGCCGCTGAAAAGGGTGGTGCGTAGAGGAGTTCAAGGTTACTGATATCAGCGGTGGTGGGGCCGTATTTGAGGATGGCCGCCACGGCGTTAACCCTGGCGAAAACAGCGTCCGTCATGCTGCCAAGCCCCTGAATTCCCAAAATTTTCTCTGTTTTCCGGTCCACGATGAGCTCCAGGTACATGAGGTCTTTTTCCGGATAAAAGTGTGCCCGGTCAAACTGTGAAACAAACACGCTCAACGCATCCCATCCTTCAGCTTTCGCTGTTTTCAGGCTCATGCCCGCACTGGCTAAGGACATTTCAAAGATTTTTATAACGAAGGTTCCCACAGCCCCCTCGAATTTTGCGTTTCCGCCCGCAAGATTGGTGCCAATAACCCGCCCCTGCCGGTTGGCGAGAGAGCCAGATGGGAAATAGCCCGGTTTTCCGGTGAGAAGATGGGGAACTTCCACACAGTCGCCCCCGGCAAAAATATGAGGATCGGATGTTTGCATCCGTTCATTGACAACAATGGCCCCATTGGCTGAAACCTCGAGTCCGGCCGCTTTGGCCAGGTCACCGTTCGGGGTGACACCGACCGCCATGATCACCATATCCGCATCTATGGTCCCCTTGTCGGTTGTGACCTTTTTTACTCGATCCGTCCCGGAAAACGCTTGAACCATTTCATTCAGGCGGACGGCAACATCATTTTCTTCCAGATGGCACTGGGCCATATGGGCCATATTCGGGCTGACGATACCGGGCAGGATCTGATCGGCCACTTCAATCACCGTGGTCTCAATTCCCCACAAATCCGCCAGGGCTTCCGCCATTTCAAGCCCGATGGCGCCGGCCCCTATAACAACGGCTTTTTCAACCTCGCCGTCAGCGAGCCCCTGCTTGATGGCCATGGCTTCATTGAGGTTCGATACCGTAAAAACCCCTTTCAGATCAGCACCGGGGACGGGCAGTCGTTTGGGGCGACTGCCGGTGGCCAGTACCAGTTGATCGTAGGATAGATATTCTTCCCGTTGGTCCAGTGAGTCTTGCACCTTTATCGTTTTATTGTTTCGATCTATGGATAAAACCCTGGTGTTGGTCAACACATCAATGTCTTTAACATTTTGGAAAAACTTCGCATCACGAACCATATGGAAACTAGTTGACTGAAGCTGGCTCGCATCACTGACGTCTCCGGATACAAAATAGGGTATTCCACAACCCCCATAAGAAATAAGATCCGAATAATCAACCATTGTAACCTTTGAATCGGGTTCAAGTCTTTTAAAACGGCAGGCCGCTTTTGGACCCAAGGCAACCGCTCCGACAACAACGATATGCTGTGACATATTTTCAGCTCCTGATCAGGCTATTTAGTGTCTGAACGAAAACTAGGATTTTTTGTCAAGGTCAAGGAAGATCAAAATTT
>CAZPQA010000076.1:0-17015 GCA_964588535.1 uncultured Desulfobacteraceae bacterium | reverse complement strand
TACCTGCATGGTGGTTGCGGAAGAGAAGATGTCCTCGGCCTTTCCCCATCCGGCCGGCGCCTTTGTGACGATTTTTGATCATACCACGGAGCAACCTCTTTATCCCACGCTCATCTGGATCTTTGCCATTGAAATGCAACGTTTCATGCATCGCTATGGCTTCACCAAGGAAGACATCGCCCAGGTGGCAGTGAAAAACAAACGGAATGCCCTGCATCACCCCTCAGCTCAGCTGGGTGCGGAGATTACGGTTGAAGACGTGTTGAACTCGGAAATGATGGCTTATCCAGTCAATCGATTGGATATCAGCCCCACCAGCGACGGCGCCGCAGCCATTATTCTGGCATCCGAGGAAGTGGCCAGAAAGATGACGGAAAAACCGGTTTGGATTGACGGCATCGGAAACTGCCTGGATACGGCTTACTGGTGCAACCGGGATCTCTATTATCCCGACTATCTTGAAGTCGCAGCTCGCCAGGCCTATGAAATGGCCGGAATTAAAGAGCCCAGTAAGGAAATCCACGTGGCAGAACCCTACGACCCCTTCACCTACAAGGAACTTCATCACATCGAAGGGCTTCAGCTCTGCAAGCGAGGGGAATCGGTGAAGATGCTTCTTGATGGGGTGACCCAACGTGATGGAAACCTTCCCTGCTGCCCCTCAGGAGGCGCGCTGGGTGTGGGAAATCCCATTGCGGCCACAGGATTGATGAAGATCATCGAAATTTTCCTCCAGTTGAGAGAAGAGGCTGGAGAACGTCAGGTTCCGGGTAAACCCACCTGTGGCCTGGCCCAGGCCTGGGGCGACCTGATGCAGGTGGGCACCGTAGTGGTCATGCGTTCATAATCTGCGAAGGAGGGATAATCCATGTTAGATGCTCAAGCGATTGAAAAAACCGTTACAAAGGTAAAACTCTCCGATATTCACGAGGGGAATATCTTTTCCGTCCATGACAAGCCCAATCTAAAGTATGCTTGGGATAATGGCGTTTCCATTGGCCGATATCTGGCCGAACTTAAGGACGGCAAAATCATCGGAAAAAAGTGTCATGCCTGTAAACGCGTTCTGGTTCCGCCAAGGCTCTTTTGCGAAGTCTGCTGGCGCCCAACGGACGAATGGGCCTATGTAAAAGACACTGGAACCATACTCACCTGCGTTGTCAGCCACGTGAACTGGGACGCCAGCCGGGTGAAAGAGGGGGAGAGATATCACACCCCGGCGGTCATTGAGCTGGATGGTGCAGGCAAAGACCAGGGGATACTTCATCTCGTCGACGAAATCGAGCCGTATGATCTTAAAATCGGCATGAAGGTAAAGGCGGTATGGAAAGCACCTGAAGAGAGAATCGGAGCCATCACCGACATCAAATACTTCAAAGTCATTGATTAATCATGGGAGGGAACCGATATGGCACTTACCGAAAGGATGCAGGAAACAACTGATGTGGGGTACTGGACCGGCGAAATACCCTTGGAATATATCTACACCTATGGCCGGGCCGGGGAGGCTTATTTTCGAACAATCGTGGAAAAAGGAACCTTTCTCGGAGCCCAATGCCACCGCTGCGATATCACCTATGTACCCCCGAGAACCTATTGCGAAAAATGCTTTGACCGGCTGGAGGACGACTATGTTGAGGTCGGCGCTTCAGGAAGCGTACTGACCTTTACGGTGTTGTACAAGAATCTGGACGGCACTAAGAAAGAGGAGCCGCTTATTATGGCCATGGTCATTCTGGACGGCACCCAGGGAGGGGTTCTTCACTATCTGGGAGAACTCCAACCGAAGGATGTGACCATCGGCATGAAGGTTGAGGCCGTTTTCAAGCCAAAGGCTGAGAGAAAGGGAGCCATAGGCGATATCAAATATTTCAAACCCCTGGCCTAATGAATTGAAAAAGGGGTTGAATCATCAACCCCTTTTTCATAGGCGACAGAGGCTATCATTATATCGATAAGCTTGAGGTGTTGTTGGGAAAACAACTCCGGAATAAAAAGACCGGACCGAAAGGTCCATGGGAAGAAACGGGAAATCAACAATTTTGTATTGTGTCCCTGAAATTTTTACGGGATTTTTTTATCCCGCTGCCAACTCAACTGTCCGGGCAAGGACCTGAGTCTCAAGGTTAATCCCCACTCTCAGCGCTTTCAGTCCTCTCACACCCGGCAGGTCATCCAGATCGAGAAACTCCATGTCGTTCAACAGATTTCCCCTGGCCCTCAGAAAATCGATGTGTCGCTGCATTTCGCGACCCTCATCGGTGTGGGAGTACACGATGGCCACCCGGCCGGGCTGAGTTAATCTCTCCCCTGTCCTTTTGACAACGGCTTTGTCAATCCGGGATTTGATAATCTCGTGGCGGACATCATAGGCCCCGTCAACGTCGAAGCGTTTTTCATCGTACCGGAACCGTATGGAGAGAGGCGTATGGTTCACCAATATCAGGTGACAGGTATCCAGAGGGACCTTCAGCTCCGGTTTGATTTTCTCCGTGTGACGTGCCATGCCGCAGGCCACCATAAGTTGCCACAGGCCCAGGTTCTTGACATGAAAAGCACTTAGTTTGCCGTTCTCCATCATCGATGCCCCAACGTACATCATATAGTCGATGCCATCGGTCTGGCGCTTTTCAAAATAGTGTGGAAAGACCGATTGAGCCTCTGCCTCCTCCCCATCCAGGTAGGCGGACAGGGTCTCGTTCAACATGGAGACACTCTCCTCGAATTCCCTCCGTTTGCGGTAGACAACACCCACCATGGGGTCGATGGCTTTTCGGTAGTTCAGAACAGCCTGGACGACCCGGGGGCCAAGGGCCGACAAGTCTTCAAAGACAGGCTCCACTTCGCGGCTGAGAAAATAGGCGGTTGAGGCTTCCCCATCCGAAGCCAAACCGGCGTGCATGTCTTCAATCCGTTTCTCAATCCTGTGCTTGAACTCACTGATGAGAGGCCATGATTTTGCCTTCTCCGCCCATTTCATGATATCAAGGGCCAGGTTTAGTTGTTCAGTCAAGTCGGCCTGGATACCCATGTTCCGGCCTTCGGATGATCCCCTTATGTCAGACTGGGCATAGAATGGAATAACATCCTTGAAGATGATCGGCGCCATCTCCGATGCCTGACCCTGGCGTATACGGTCCATATGGCTGAAGGCTGCTTCCTGAAACCGCCACTCCACCGAAGGGTGAACAGCGGTACATTTTTCTTTGATAATGGACTGGATCGTATTGTTCATCTCGTCCAGGCCCCTTTTCAGGGCCACCGAGAAGATCGGTGTGATCTGTTTGACCAGCATTTCATCGATGGCGCCCAGGTCCCGGGGGTGGGGGCTTAAGATTTCAAGGGTGCCAAGAGCCTCACCCTGATAAAAGAGCGGTGAAATCAACATGGATCTGCCCCCCATGTCCAGGACGAGCTGTTCGGTGGGGGTCAGGTCCGGCTCCTCTTTGAGGTCCGGAATTCTGAGGATGGACTCTTGCTCAACGGCTCTGAGCCATACAGAACCTTCGATTTCGGACATGGGAATGTGTTCGGAGTTCGTGAAGATGCAGTTGGCCTTTGTAGGGCAGCCGTCACTCAAGATAAGAACCTTGTCTCCCTGGACTGCGCCGATACCGGCCATCAGATCAGGACGTCTGAAGAGGATCCGAAGCCGTTCCTGAAGACGCTTGAAACCATCAGCGGAAAAGATCGACTGCTGGTCGATCAGATCCTTCTCAAGGGCCGAAACTACCTCCGACTCGGTTACATCCACAGCCCGGATAACGATGAAACCGTAAAATTCGAATTTATCAGGGTTGATGAATCTGGACAGGACCTGGATGTCTGTGATGTTCTCGGCAATGGCGGCCCTTTCTTTCTCGCTAAGCTCTCTGGGTTTTCCCACGGTCCGAACTTCCACAAACTGGAGGTCAAGCGTTATCCTGAAGCATCTGTCCAGCCCGGTTTCCTGATCCTGCACAATACGAATGATAGGTGTATCCAGCCCCTGTTGAAGACCGTATATTTTGTCTAAAACCAGAAAGTAGGCCCTGAGCAACACGCTTTCTTCTGAAACCCCCAGGTCGTCCTTGATTCTTCCCTTCAGAAACCCGTCCTCACCAACCATGAGTTGCTTGAACCTGGGAGAGACGTAAAAAGGCTGAGACGTGTAAGGGGTCAAGGCCCCGGACACTTCGGTATCTGATAAGGCGGCCGGAAATACAACGCTCATGAGCGGAATCAAGAGATCCTGATAATTCTCCAGGACGGACACATTTCTTATGGCGCCCTTGAGTTCGGGCGTCTCATTGATCCGGGCCTCAAACACCTCAAACATAGATCCCATGTGGGAACAGGCGGGCACCACGTTCTTTCTCCAGAAATCAAGTAGCGGCTCAAGGCTGAGTACAGACCTGAATGGATGATCATTTTTATTTTCAGTCATGGCTTATCTCCTTTGTCCATTCAGTCACTTTAACCATGTAACTGGAAACTTCAAGATCCGGCCCAAATTGGTGAATTCATTTTACCCCTGCCCATCACTGCCAGATGCGTCACTCTCAAACCCGGGTGCAAATCCTTTTCCCCCATCTTTGTCTTCCGGTTGAAGCCCATATGCGGATTTGTGATCAATGGACAGATTCAGTCCCTGGCTTTTGCCCTGTGCAACATAGGACCCTTCAGATAGCCTGAGGGCGCCCATGGGTGTTACCACGATGGCAGACTCATTCTGCACGGGACAGAAATGCTCGCAGTACCCGCATCCGGCGCATTTCTCTTCGCGCACCTGGGGGACGGGAACCGGGTTCCCCGGTTCTTTTCTGAATTCCACCGCCTTGTAGCGACAGACCTCATCGCATACCATGCAGCTTTTTTGCTGCTCCCATGCCAAACATTTCCGGCGAAAGATGATGGCCGTGCCTGTTTTGGCCCAGATGCGTTCGTCTTTTGACAGACTTCGTATGGCATCCGTGGGGCAAACCTCCCCGCACATGCGGCACTCCGGGCTGCAGTAACTGCGTCTTAAATTGAGACCGGGGCTGAAAAGACCCATGAATCCGGCATCGAGCCAGATGGGCTGAAGGGTATTCGTAGGACAGGCGACCATGCACTCGCCACAACGGCTGCATCGGGCCAGAAAATCCATCTCGGGCAGGGCGCCCGGCGGCCTGATAAGTCCCGGCGGGGCCACCTGGCCGGGTCCCGGTTTACCGTGAAGGGAATTCAGACCGGTAAGACCGATTGTGGCCGTGGCAGCCCCGAACAGGCCTGAGTACATAAATTGACGTCGGGTCAAAGAGAAACGTTGCTTGTCAAACACAAGCTCAGCCCTTGCGCTGTCAAAGGAAATGGCATTTTCGGGGCAGGTATTTTGACATGCTCGGCATACAATACATTCTTCATGCAGGGTAACGCTGGGGTCTTCCGTTATGATGGCGCTCATGGGACAGGCATTGGCGCATTTTCCACAATCCGTGCAATCATCAGACACGCCCCGGCGGATCAGGGGCTTCCTTGACAAAAGGGACATGAGGGCGCCGGAAGGGCAAAGATTGCGGCACCAGAATCGGGGCGACACCATGGCCAAAACAAAGAGTGCCCCGAAAAAGGCTAGTATAAAAAGCTGAGTGGCAAAGCGCGGGGTGGCGATTTTCATGAAGACAACACTGTCCATATCCAGCCACTCTGCCAGGGGCTGGATGAGACCCAGTGTTTCGTTTGAAAGGAACGCGAGGACAGGATGAACAAGGAGGCCAAAAAACCTGGTTATGAGAGAAAGAGGCGCAGCCACGAATACGAAGGATACGCCAAGCAAGGATGCTCCCAATAAAAAGAAGAGCAAAATATATTTTAAAATGCGGAGCTTCCCCGTTTCCGGCTGTTTCTTTCTTGAAGTTCCAAACAGTTTGTCCGTTCCATCGAGGGTCGTGCCCATGGGACATATGTAGCCGCAGAAGATCCGTCCGAAAAAGAGCGTAACAACGAGGACCAGTAATGCCGGGATAAAGGCGACAGCAAATATCCTGCCGCTGATGGCTGTAAAAACAATCAGGGCAGGATCAAGACGCAGGAAAAGATCAAAGGGTATGGGCGTATTGACTGAGAGCACAGCCAATGTCAGCAATATGAGAAAGAGGGTAAGGCTTATGAGCTGTATGGTCCGCCGGAACGCGATCATAAACTGATAGCCTTGACATTCAGGTTTTCCACATCCATTCGTCCTAGCCCCCGCTTATGGGCCTCAAGGATATGACGAACCTGTCTTGGCTTAAATTTCTTGCCATACCATTCAAAGAGGGAGACCGCGTATGCGTCGGCTGCGACCATATCTTTTGAAGCAATGATGGTGTCCATCTTTAGAACTTTCCCCGGCCCGTGCGGACCACCTGTGGATAGCACGCGGGTTCCATCAATGACGGCCAAATCCGCCTTCAGTATTGTGCAAAGATCTACAATAGACGTATTGAGATTATATCTCCAGTGCATAACTCTACGATTGTAGTTGAGGCCCATCATCCCTTTCATGGAGAGGCTGACACCGGTCGATGAATGGGATTTGGCCGTGGGGGCGGCGATGAGCACATCGCTCTTCAGGACCTCCTTCATAATGTCGGTACTCGTCATGCTCTTTCCACCAGGAATATCTACAGCCTTGTAAAACCTGTCGTCGTTCAGGGCAAAGACCATTTTTTCGCTGATCGGGTTGCAGGCCTTTTGGATTCCCGATCTTTCCAGACAAAGCGCTTCCTGGTCCAGGGTATGGTCCAGGACCAATATCTTCGCAGCGCCTGCCTCTTTGCACATGACGGCCAGTTCACGAATTACCTCCGGATCGGTGTTCGAGGCCCTTTCAGGAGGAGTGGCAAAACTCATGTTAGGCTTTATCACCACCCGGTCCCCGGGTTTTACGAATTGTTTCATCCCGCCTAACAGGTCCACCGCGGCCCGTGTTGCCGCCGCAGGCGCGCCTTTGACCACGGCAATATCCGGAACCGGCGCAGCGATTAACTTCTTTGGCAACAAAATTCCGGATCCGCCGGCAATCATCCATAATATCCCGTTTGCCTGATACCTCAAAAATTCCCTTCGATTCATGGTTAGGACCTCCCTTTTTGATGGTTCCATAGGTTCTGATCTTCTCATACAATGCATCCGCCTCCTTTAAGGTTGTTGACGCTCAGGGAACCTTTCAGATCAGGGGATGGTATAAATCAGCCCATCGATTCTCTCGAAATGCCGATCAGATGTGATAAGTTCTGCTCCGTGTTCCATGGTTTGTGCTGCAATCCAGATGTCATTGGTCGGGATAGGCGTTCCCTGGCGTTTGAGTTGGGCAGCGATTCTCGAATAACGGTCTGAAGTGGTTCTTCCCATTTGCACCAATTCCACGGCCTCATGATTCAAGAAATTGTTGAAGTCGGACATGTTTTTCTTGAATCTCGCACCATTACGAAATCCGAACATGAGTTCTCCCAGGACAACCGGAGAAAACAAGATCAATTCGGCACCCACAATGATCTCCACCATCTCGATCGCATTGCGCTTGAATGCCACATAAGCGCTTGTATCCAACATAATCTTCACTTCCACATCTCCTCATCTATCTGCTCACATGACTTAATGGATTCCAGGAATTCTGAAGCCTCCTTCTCGCTCCAACCGCCCGCAAGTGTTCTCAAGGAATTTGCGAGCGGTCTTTTATCTCCTTTCTTTAGCCCAGTATGGTGGTAAATCATATCCAGAATTACATGGTTAAGGGATTTCCCCATTTTTTTTGCCAGCCTGCGCACCTCGCGTTCAATCTCTGGATCCATTCCGCGTAAAGTAATTTGTGTCATAACTCACCTCCTGACTCATTATGACTCTAAGTACACCTCATTCATACGATTGTCAAGCTCGGGAACACAATCACAGGTCGTAGAAACAGGGATATGATCCCGTATCCATTCACTTTCAAAGTTCCTGGAACCTTTCAGATAGTTTTTCCTTTAAATAAGAAAACTTTTGTGAAGTATAATAGCCTCGAACATCATTCTCTAAAATCGAGCCGAGCTTAACCTTAAAATCGATCTCTTTGAATTGATCAAGCCTTCTGATAAATTTGTCCAACTCCACGGTATCCATCCATGGAAGCTCAACCCCTTTACGAAGTAAAAATTCGATATCATAGCCGTCTCGGATTTCTCCACGATCAATAAAAGCGGCCACTTTATTTTTCATTGCCTGTTCTAATGTCAGCGCCTTTAGTACAATCTGATGCGTGCTAAAGATTGAGAAAGCGATTTTTTCCTGAAAATCAAAATCGTGCCTTTTTCTTCGAATTTCAATTTTAAGTCGTTTGGGATAAGAAACGGACCGCAATTCGAACAAAAGCGTAAAATGCTTCATTTGAGAATCGGTGATTTCATATTCATTTTCAATGAGCTGTTTAAATTTAGAAAAGTAAAGATCCTCTGGTACTTCTTTGATAAACCAGAAATCAAGGTCCGCAGAGTACCGGTTCAATTCGTGGCATAATCTCAGCATGGTGCCGCCGCCAAAAACAAGTGGGTCGAGCAATTTAAACCGGCGCATTTTGTCCAAAACTTCTATTTCGAACAATTCATGTTGTTTAAAGATATCCATTAGCCTTCAACAGGTTTTTGGTTCTTTGAGGATATTGTTGACTTAGTTTTTGGATTTCCGTCTTATTCAGTTTTGCCGGATCAACAGAAGATATGTCGAGTGCATACCGACCAAAGGACATCAGATAAAAGGCATCCAGCAGCGCTTTCTCCGGACTCGCTATGAAAAATGTATCTTTTTTATTGAAACCAAAATATAGTTTTTTTGAAATCTTTGAATATCTAAAAACGGTTTCTTCCACCTGGAGGGTTTTTGTTCTCTGAATGGCCACCGATTCGAAAAAATCCCTTTGCATTTGTGTGGTGATACCATAATAGTCCAATGCCGTCATCAGTGATAGGTACGAGGGTACCTGCCCAAGATTCGCCATCACGAATCTATCCTCCCTGGTGCCTGTCTTCCACACCTCCCGCAGCACATAAACGTTTCTCTTTATGCGTACCAACAATCCTTTTCTGACGTAACGGCTTGCCGTCACCCGTGCGGAAGCCGTGCTGATACCGAAAGCCCGGGCCAGCTCTTCATATCCAAAGTATAACTTTTTTATATTCTGTAATTCGGACAGTTTCATGAGATATAGATAATTAACATAGTCGTTAATTATCTATACTTAGTAATATTCGCTCTGTCAATAAAAAAACGGTGACCTCAAATGGGGTATGGAAACCTTGTTTCCATAGTTTCCCCCATCCACGGCTGTGCCTTCAGAATTTGCTCGTCAGAATGATTTTTCCAGAAATCGTAAATAATATAGGGGGCCTGGCTTTGCTGCCCGTGTCAACAAGCAGGGGTTTATTCCTCTTTTGTTTGGGGTTCTTCCATCAATAGATCCCTTCCCGGCACCCGGCGGCAATGGTTTTCCCCAGTTCTTCGCACTGCGCAAGGATTTCGCCGTCAATCTCACCCTTTGCGATCACGGGGGAAAGGACTTTCTTAAACTGATACCCCAGACAAATTCGTTCAATATGGTTTAAGGCGCCGGTTCCGTCATTGCCGGCACTGATAAAGACTGCGTACGGTTTTTTAAATATCTCTTTTCTGCCGCGCGCTTCATTGTAGGTTCTGTCAAAGAAATCTTTAACCATTCCCGCCATGTAGCCGAAATATTCGGGCGAACCAATGGCCAGACCATCGCATGCCAGCAGGTCCTCCAGGGTTGCTTCAGATGCCATTTTTAAAAAAACAGCGACATCTTCTATGGACCGAGCCCCTTCAGAGACCTTTTCAGCCATTTTTCGGGTATTCCCGCTTTGGGAATGATAGACAATAAGAATGTTACACGTCAAAAGTACGCTCCAAACATGAGAATCACCGAATCAACGCTCGTATTATCCTTGTTCAGATAGGCGTTTGAAAGATGGTCCCAGCGTAAAGATGTAAACAACGTTTCCCGGCCAATGGGAAACTCAAACCCGAATCCCGCCTTGGGATTAAAATTGAGACGGGACCCCTGGCCTTCCACGCGAAACCCTGTGTAAATAAGCCCGATGCCACCCTCGATGTATGGCCGAACGGCTTCTGAATCAAAGAAATCCAGATAATAAAGGGCCAACATGGATGCCGATGCCATGGGCCAATTCTCAGGGGTTGTGGTGGAACCCAGGCTGAACTCCAGTTTAAACCGCAGGTTTTCCGGCGCGCTGTGGGGCCAGATTTTATCATAGTCAAACATGACCAGATAGTTGGCCAGAATAAATCCGATTTTATTGTCTGGATGGAAAGTGTTGCCATAACTGAGCGCAAAACCATGACGGGTGGGAACATCTTCGGTGTCTTGGTCCTCGGCCAGTGATGTTTTGTTAAACAGCATCAAAGCAAAAAAAATCAACCCAACCACGAGCAGGGCCTGTTTCAGTTTCATATTATGACGTCTTCCTTTAATAAAGACAGAAATTCGGTCCATGTTGAAACACGGGGTACGCTCTCGTGGGGATCGTCTGTTTCACTGGGCGACATATGTGCGGGAATCGGCGGTTTCTTATCCTGGACGTAAGTAAACCAGACGGGTTGGATCCCCGCCGCTAAAGCCCCATTCACATCTGCATCCACATCATCTCCCACATACATGATTTCATCAATGGGCGCGTCAAAACTGCCTGTCAACTCGCGAAAAACCTTTCCATGGGGTTTTCGATACCCCAATTGTCCGGATATGAGCGTTACCTCAAAAAAAGGCGCTAATCCCAGGCGATTTATGATCTCCAGAGCGGCGGGCCAATGGGTGAAATTGCTCAACAACCCAAGTTGAACCTCATCCTTCAATCTTTCCAGCATGGATCTGGTTCCGGGCACACGATAGCAGAAATCGTAAAAGGTGGAAAAGTAAGCCTCGACCGTGGCAGCTATTCTGGGATCATCCGGCAGGACATGGTACCCGAATTTTTCCAGAGCGGCGCTGATCCAGAAACGGTTATGGGTTTCTTTGCCATTTTCTCTCGCCTGCTTGATAAACATCATGGCCGCCTCGTAATAGGCTTTTTTAAAAGCATCTTCCTCGGGATAAAACCCATTCTGTTCAAGGCTCTCTTGCAGGCGTGAAAGAGCCTTTACAAGGGCATCCGGTTCTGCCATCACCAATGTGTTGAAAAGATCAAACCCAATAGCGCTGATGTGATTCATCGTTTTTTTCCTGCGTAGCTTAAAATTTGGAGCTAACAGTCATTACCATTACAACCAATATGATACATTTTCGCATGCCGGATGGAATTGATCAAGAAAGAAACCGTTTACGGTTACGGGCATCCCGGTTTTAGGACGGATACCGAACGAAGTTTGACAACTTTCAATTCAAAAGTATATTGTTCCCCCATGAGAAAATTTGACTATCGGATATGAGGATAAAAGGGCGCATTGGCCAATGGCTGACTGGTATACATTTGCCACCATTGCTCTGGTTTTTCTGGGGGTTCAGCGGTTTCTGTACAAGGTTTCGGCAGAGCGGCGGTGCAATTCGGCCTGGACCAGTTTTTCTTTCATGGGCACGGTGGCATTTCTGAGCACGGTTCTGTTTTTCGCCCTGGATGAAACGGTTAAGAACGTCGGTTTCCTGTTGTTTATCGCTTTGGCCAACAGCCTGACCTTTTTTATTGCCACCATGAGCAACATGGAAGCCCTCAAACATATCCCCGCAGGTGTTGCATACCCGGTCATTCGCCTCAATGCGGCCGTTGTCGTCATTTTTTCCATTTTCTATTTTGGGGATGATCTGTCTGCTTATCAGGGGGTGGGAATCTTTCTGGCCATGAGCGCCGTGGTGATTCTGACCCGGGATACGACCGGAAAGTATGAAAGCACCGGAAACACCAGGCTGGGCTTTCTGTTTATCGGGATCGCCATACTGGCTGGCGCTCTATCATCCATATCGAGTAAATTTGCAGCCCTTTATGCCAACAAAATGGCCTTCATGGCCGTCTCTTACACCTTTGCCACCCTGTTTTCATTTGCCTCTCGCAAAAAAGCGCAGTCCGTGGATGCAAACACCCACCACAGGGATGCCCTTCTCATCGGTTTTTTTATGGGTTTGATCAATCTGGCGGGGTTTTACTGCTATCTCAAGGCCCTGACCACGGGTCCCCTGTCTATCGTTACGTCCATCACGGCCATGCATTTTGTCATCGCCATCATTTTATCCACCGTGATTTACAAGGAAAAGCTCAACCGATGGCGGATAACGGGGATTTTCCTGACTATGGTGTCTGTTTTGCTGCTTCGGATGTGACGTTTTGCGGGATGCTTATCCTTGCCTTTCCGTAGTACCTGCTGTACCCTTACCCCCGTACCATTTTTAGTATTTGAACGGGCCATTGAGGAAGAAGCCGTTGTACGATTTTCCAGACCATAGACCACTGCCGCCGGTCCTGCAGCGGTCTTACAATTTTCGACGTCGCTGTCTGATGATCGGCAAATTCCGGTACCATTTTGTCGATGAGGGAAATCCCCAAAACCCGCCTATTCTGATGCTCCACGGCAATCCCACCTGGTCTTTTTATTTCAGGCGCTTGATCGCAGCACTCAGCAAAACGAATCACGTTATTGCTCCGGACCATATGGGCTGTGGATTGTCTGATAAACCCCAGGTCTATCCCTATCGCTTGAGCAACCATATGGACAATGTGGAAAAGCTCATGGATCATCTGGGTTTGAAACATATCACATTGGTCTGCCATGACTGGGGTGGGGCCATCGGTATGGGTGTGGCCACGCGTCAACCTGATCTGTTCAGTCGATTTGTGATTTCCAACACAGCGGCATGGCGCTCCACTCGTATGCCTAAACGGATCGCCGTCTGCCGCATT
The DNA here is from genome assembly GCA_964588535.1 of uncultured Desulfobacteraceae bacterium. Lineage (GTDB taxonomy): Bacteria > Desulfobacterota > DSM-4660 > Desulfatiglandales > Desulfatiglandaceae > NaphS2. The sequence goes on along the minus strand of CAZPQA010000076.1, from coordinate 4,113 downwards.
CCGTTTTTCGGCGCCCTGGCGGTACGCGGTTTCAATGGCTTTGCCCTGGCCGCAACCCGGATGGCCGTAGCAAGGCCCCTTGAAAAGCTTGCAAAGACCGGTTTGCTTTACCCGTACAACAACTGGAAAAACCGTATGGCCATATTGCGTTTTGTTCAGGACATTCCCATGAATCCATCCCATCCTTCCTATGATTGCCTGAAGGAAACAGAAAGGCTTCTTTACCGGCTGCGGGATAGCCCCATGAAAATCTGCTGGGGCATGAGAGACTGGTGTTTCGATGTTGTATTTCTTGAGCAATGGCGGCAACGTTTTCCGGATGCGGACATCAGTAGATACCCGAATGCTGGCCACTATATCCTGGAAGATGCCCATGAAGACGTCGTCCCCGACATAAAGGCCTTTCTGGCAGCTACAGAAACTTGACATCCGCCACACCATTGAAATACTGTCGTGCTCATTTCTCAAAAAATCGAAGGGGTAAGGCCTGGGATGAAAACCATCGGAAGGCTGCATATACTGACGGACACGGCACTGCAAAGCCGTTTTTCACATGTGGCGCTCACAGAACTGGCCGTTTCAGGCGGAGCAGATACCATTCAGTTTCGCCAGAAAAGCGGTTCCACTAAAAAATTGATTGAAATCGCCACCCTTATGAGACGTGTGTGCGCAGAAAAAGGGGCGACGTTCATTGTCAATGACCGGATCGATGTGGCCATTGCATCCGAAGCGGACGGTGTCCACCTGGGCCAGGATGATTTCCCCATTCCCCTGGCGAGAAAACTCCTGGGAAAAAACCGTATTATCGGCGGGTCCGCCGCAACGCCGGAAGAGCTCGAAAACTGCATTCGGCAAGGCGCCGATTATGTGGGCTTCGGACCCGTTTACCCCACCGGCAGCAAAGACGATGCGGGGCCCATAAGCGGTATTGATGTTCTGAAGCGAATTGTTGAATCATCGCCGGTGCCGATCATTGCCATCGGCGGCATTGACCAGAACAACGCCTCCCATGTGATGGGGATCGGCGCCCACGGAATTGCTGTCATTTCCGCTGTCTGTCGCCGTGACGACCCACAAGAAGCCACACGGGAACTCCATGATGCGGTTCATGAGACCGTCTTCCCCGGGTGAGGTTTTTCCTGCTCACCATTCATTGAATACCGGCACTACCTTCCCGCATCCATGAGCTGTCGGGCAATACATAATCTCGTGGGTTCCGCCGCCTATCTCCTGGTACAAAACCCTTGACGTCCTGTTTAGGCAATATTATCATAGTAAGAAATCCCGGAAGTAAGGAGAAAAGGAAATGCTGGCAAAGCTTACATCGAAGAATCAGATTACCATTCCCAAAGGGATTATGGTCAGACTCCCGGATGTCCAATATTTTGACGTGGATTATGTGGAGGGAAGGATTCTGCTGAAGCCCTTAAAGGTGTATGGAACCGATCTTGGAGAAGTGAGAGCAAAAATAAAGCGCCTGGGCCTCTCCGAGGATTGCGTCGATGGGGCCGTACGTTGGGCACGTTCCAGATGAAAAGGATTGTAATCGATACCAATGTCCTTGTGAGCGGCCTTCTGTTCGACGGCAAACCCGGTGAACTGGTCAAACTCTGGAAAAAAGGTCGAATTGTTCCACTCTGTTCGAAAAAAATCGTAAAAGAGTATCTTCGCGTTCTGGCCTATCCGAAGTTTCAGCTCTCTGGATCCGAGATCGATTTCCTCCTGACCCATGAAATCCTACCCTATTTCGAGGTGTTGACGGTTAAACCCGGCAAGCCTTTTGTGACAATGGATCCGTCGGATGACAAATTTATCTGGTGCGCCATAGAAGGTCGCGCAGAGGTGATTGTCTCCGGAGACGAACATCTTCTAGATCTCTCGCCAAGCCCCGTGCCCGTAACCACAGTCACACTGTTTTTGGAAGCGAGCTAACTCTGCGTGAAGTTTATCAACATTGGCGCTTAATTTTTTTTGAGCAGGTTATGCAACTGTTCGATTTTTTGACGGTGCGGTTCTCATAGGGATCGATGGCCGCAATGGCGGCGCCCTTCTGCCGAGCTTTGATGAAAAAGGGCCATGCGTGCATATTGGTGGAAAGGGTATTGCTTCCCCATAGAATGATTAAATCTGAATCCACCGAGGATTCAATATCGGTGGTGGGGATATTCCCCATGCTGGCAGAAAATCCCGCCTCGGCTGCCGCACTGCAGATGGTCCTTTTAAGCCTGGATGCCCCCAGTTTGTGAAAAAAAGGATGCCCGCATGAAACTGCACGACACCCATGGTACCCGCATAGGAATAAGGCAAAATGGCCTCACTGCCGAAATCCGAAATAATCCCCCGGTAGTGATCCACGATTTCGTCCAAGGCCTGGTCCCATGAAATCCGCTCAAACTCCCCGGCCCCCTTGGGTCCCACCCGTTTCAACGGATGATGAATCCGCAAAGAGGAATATATCCGTTCCCCGTAGTGCTTAACTTTTGCACAAACGGCGCCACGGGTGAAGGGATGATCCGGATCCCCTTTGACTGAAACCACCCTCCCCTTTTCCACGCCCAAAAGGAGCCCGCAGGTATCCGGGCAATCGTGGGGACACACAGAGCGTTTATAGACAACCATTGATCATCCTCCCACTGACGGCAGTTTCAAATTTGTCCCTGAATATACGAAGGTTGCACCGAAAAAGGCAAGGCACTCATATTAAGGGCCTCGGCGTTCATTGGCTTGACATCCGCCATGCCATTGAAATAGTCTTCTGCTCATGGAAATAGTTGACACAAGTGAGAACTTTGTATGAGCCGGACCCTGGCGCAGATCGGAGAGTTCGGTCTCATTGACCAAATCCATGAGATCATTGAAAAAGAAGGCGTCCCACTGCCCAAAAACACCCTCGGCATCGGCGATGACTGTGCCGCCTTTCAACCCCGCCCCGGATATGACCTGCTGGTAACCTGCGACTGCATGGTGGAAAACCAGCATTATCTGCCGCAATTTATTTCACCCCATGACATGGGGCGCCGGGCCATGGTTCTGAACATCAGCGATGTGGGCGCCATGGGCGGGCGCCCTCACTATGCCCTTATTTCCCTGGGACTTCGGTCAAGTACGCCGCTCAAAAACGTGATCGCCATTTATCGCGGATTTTTAGCGGAATTAAATCCCTTTCAGGCCTTTATCATCGGTGGTAACGTGACAAAATCAGCTGATGCCAATTTTATCGACATTACCCTCATCGGGGAGGTTGAAGCGGGGAAAATGGTGCGTCGTTCCACTGCCAAACCGGGGGATGTGATTCTGGTGACCGGGTATCCCGGTCAATCGGCTGCGGGACTTGCCATTCTGCTCCAGACCGAAGCCGGTAAAACATGGGATGGCAACAACCCGCTGGTTACGGCTTATCAGCACCCTGCCCATCGTGCCGCTGAAGGACGTGCTGTGGCCAAAACGGGCCTTGCCAATGCCATGATCGACACCAGTGACGGTCTTATTGGTGATCTTGGCCATATCTGTGATGAAAGCGGGGTCGGGGCCGTGCTTTATGAGAAGGACCTGCCCATCAGCCGGGCCCTTCGTCAATTTGCCGAAAGCTCCGGCCAGGGGCCCCTGGACTATGTTTTAAAAGAGAGTGATGATTATGAATTGATGATGACTTGTGACCCTGAACATGTGGCAGGTATTCGTGATACCGTTGCCGGCATAAGCCATATCCCGGTTACCAAAATCGGTATCATCACCGCGAACAAAGAAGGAATAGAGATAATAGGGTCCAAAGGCAATTCCCGCCTGGCAACTGTTTCCGGTTGGGATCATTTTTCAAAATGAGGAAAATTATGTTTGATGACAACCTGGCGCAGAAAACAGCCGCAAACCTTACAATTCTCAGAGACAAGAAACCATTGATCCACAATATTACCAATTTTGTGGTCATGAATTTCACGGCAAACGCTCTCTTGGCCTTTGGCGCTTCTCCCGTGATGGCCCATGCGCCTGAAGAAGTGGAAGAAATGGTCTCCTTTGCAGGCGCCCTGGTACTCAATATCGGCACCCTGACACACCCCTGGGTAGAGGCCATGCTGAAGGCCGGAAGAAAAGCCAATGAACTGGGGATCCCCA
>CAZPQA010000075.1:0-17145 GCA_964588535.1 uncultured Desulfobacteraceae bacterium | reverse complement strand
ACTACCAAGCGAAACCGGTTCCAACGGATATACTGGAAGACCTGGTGAAAACAGGGATTTCAGCCCCCTCCGGAACCAACTCACAGCAGTGGACTTTTACCATACTCCCGGATCGACTTGCCGTTCTGCAGCTGGGCCAACGGGTTGGCGATTTTTTCCGAAAAATGAACCGAAACGCCGAAAATACCTGTCTCAGGAAGGCATTGAAGCTTTTGGGCAAACCGGAACTGGAACAGTATTTTCAGAACCACTACCAAACCATCCGTGGAGGCCTTGAGACATGGGAAAAGGAAGGCAAAGACCTGCTTTTTCACGGGGCGCCAGCCGCCATTGTGGTGGGTTCCAAAAAAGAGGCCTCCTGTCCGGCTGAGGATGCCCTTCTGGCCACCCAGAACATTCTGCTTTCCGCCCACGTTTTAGGCTTGGGAACCTGTCTTATCGGGTTTGCCATTGAAGCCATGAAAAGGGACAAGCGCATCCTTAAAGGGATCGGCATGCCTGAGGATGAGTCAGCCTATGCCGTTATCGCACTGGGCTATCCCGATGAAAAATACCAGCGTATCACAGGCAGAAAGCGGGCACTGGTTCGGTACTTTAAGAGGGAGGCGATATGAAGCACGAAGAAGGGTTTCTGAATGAAAATGGGGATCACAGGGTTTTTTATCAATGCTGGCTTCCCGAAGGTGATTTGAAAGCCGTGCTGGTAGTGGTTCACGGGCTTGCCGAACACTGTGGTCGTTACATGAATGTGGTCAATCGGTTTGTCCCCTTGGGTTACGGGATCTACGGGTTTGATTTCCCGGGTCACGGGAAATCTCATGGCAAAAGGGTGTACATAAATCGCTTTGAAGATTACACCCGAACCCTCTCCACTTTCCTCGACAAAGTTCGAACCCTGCACAATGAAACGCCACTCTTCCTGGTGGGGCACAGCATGGGAAGCCTAGTGAGCGCCGTATTATTGACCCATCGTCAGGAAGTTTTTACAGGAGCAGTCCTTTCCGGCGCAGGGGCCGTCAAAGTGCCGGACAGCATTTCATCGGCCACCATACTTGCCGGCAAAGTCTTTTCGGTGGTGATGCCAAAAATCGGCCTCATCGGACTGGACGTGAACGGGGTCAGCAGCGATCCGTCGGTGGTAAGGGCTTATGTTGAGGACCCGCTCGTCCATACGGGAAAAACAACGGCTCGGCTGGCGGCGGAGATCCTCAAAGCCATGCAGCGTTTTCCAGAAGAAGCGGCCCGAATTACCCTGCCGATCCTGCTGCTCCAGGGCGGTGGGGACAAACTGGTGGACCCGGCGGGTGCTAGAATGCTTTTCGAAACAGTCCAGTCGTCTGACAAAACCCTTAAAATGTATGATGGGTTGTATCACGAGATATTCAACGAACCGGAACGGGATCAGGTCCTGGGCCATATGGAACAATGGCTGGAAAATCATATGCATTAAGGTGCATTAAAGGCCCCCATGAAAAAATTTGTTTTCACCCCTAAACTGGGCTGGTCCGTCAGCCGATACAACCTGTTTGAAACCTGCACGCGGCAATACTATTACAACTACTACGCCAAGTACGACCCCGAATACCCCGCCAAAAAAATCCTTGCGTTAAAAAAAATGACCTCCATCCCCCTGGAAGTTGGCAACATCGTTCACGACGTCAACAAAACGCTCCTTGAAAGGCTGAAGATAACAGCAAAAGACATCGACAAAGGACGTTTTCATGATTACGCCCGAAAAATGACCGAAGAATATGTTCAAGCAAAAACCTTTCAGGAGGTCTATTACGGAAAGATGAAATCCGTTGGCACTGGAAGGGTTTTCGAAAAGGTTCGAATCTCCCTTGAAAACCTTCTGAACAGTGACCGGCTGACCTGGTTGACTGATTTTGCAGTGCTCAAGAAAGATGAGTGGCTCATTGAACCGCCGGGATATGGGGAAACCCGCATCGGCGGCATGAAAGCCTACTGCAAAGTGGATTTTCTGTTTCCGGTAAATGATCGACTCTTTATCATGGATTGGAAAACCGGTAAGCCCGATCCCAAAAAGCATCGCAGGCAAATGGTGGGGTATGCGGCCTGGGCCACCTATCATTTTGAAAAAGATCCCGCAAAAATTTCTCCCATTGTCGCCTACCTGCATCCTCATTACAAAGAAAACGATATCACGGTTAATTCTTCTGATATCGAGGCATTCGCCAGGCAAATCAGAAAAGAGACAGCTCATATGAATAAATTCTGTCAGGACGTCAAAAAAAATATTCCCAAGGATAAAGCGCTCTTTACCCCCAAAAAGAGCAAGCTCTGCGATTACTGCAACTTCAGGGCGCTCTGCAATTGAAAAAAAGGAAGGGCTATTGGCTGTCGATTTTATAGTATGAGTTTGACAGCTGCTTATCGAATTTGAAGGATTCATTAAAAATCTCCAGCAGTTTGATGTTCTGCTTGGACATCATAATGCAGTTCCCCACAATGGCATAGTAGAGGATACTGAGGCGTGTCTTAGAGACGTCGGTTCGGATCCTTTCGATTTGATTCTGGTTGAACTGATCTGCCAGTTCCCTCATGTACCGGTACTGGTCGACGATGTTTTGATAGTCCACAATTTCTTTCCTGTTAAAAGAAGTTTCCGCCTTCAGAATAATATCAAGGATACATATCTTGATCTTTTTGAGCTCCTCGATTTGAACATCCAAAAGCCCTTTGTGTTTGTTGCCGATATGCTTATAGGAGCGCACGACGATATCCCGGTGCCCATCGGATATCTTCTGGAGACGCCTGATGCTCTGAGCGTATTTGTAGGATATTTCGGCATCCCCTTTCTGTTGCAGACGCAGTACCTTGAAAACGTTTGCAATGATGATGTTTGTCCACAGTTGTATTTGCTTTACCTTTTTCCTCTGTTTTTTCAGTTCATCGATATCCTGGTCAAACAGTGCATCGAAGGTCAGATCAAAGGATTCCCGGATAGCTTCCAGAAGATGCGCCAGGTGTTCAAAGGTGCTGGAGATGGCCATGTGCGCATCGGTGATCTTCTTTAAATTAAAAACCCGAGCTTCTTCTGTTTCCCTGGCACGGCCCTTGTGCTTTCTTTGATTTTTCCAGAACACCAACGCCCCGATAAGCAGGAGGCCGAAAACCCCCGGCACCTTGAAATAGTGGATAATGTTTGCGAAAACAAAGGCGACCACGAAGGCAATCAACGCCGTCATAAACCAGCCGCCGATCACCGTCAGAACCCCGGTGACACGATAGACTGCCGTTTCCCTGCCCCACGCCTGATCAGAAAAAGAGGTGCCCATTGCCACCATGAAAGTGACATAGGTGGTTGACAGGGGGAGTTTCATGGAGGTGGCAAAAGAGACCACGGCACTGGCAACCATCAGGTTCACGGATGCACGGACCAGGTCAAAGGAAGGTTTAGGGCCCTGAACCGTAACATCCTTGTAACTATGGGGGTCTATTCGGTTACTGACGGTTTTCCTGAGGTTATGGGGAATAACGGTTGTTAAGCTCTTAAAGAATGAATCCGCCATCCTCACAATGGTCCTGGAAAGCCAGATCGACTCGAAACGCTCTGTGGTCTCTTCCTGATGACCCAGGCTGAGTTCCGTTTCAGTGACCGTGCGGGCCTTTTTGCTCAACCACAGGGTCACCACCATAATGATACCGGCAAGGAGAAGGAGTCCTGTCTGGGATTGAACTTTCTGGCTCAGGGCGCTCATGGTAATCGTCAGGGGATCCCCCGCAGCCATGGCGGTCTTGTAGGCACTTAATCCTGCTAAGGGGACACCTATGAAATTGACCAGATCATTGGCGGCAAAGGCCATGGCCAGGGCAAAGGTACCTACCAGCACGATCGGTTTAAAAATATTGACTTTGAATAAAGAAATGGCGATCTGCAAAATTATGGCTGAAATAATGAAAATACCGACCAGGATGAGCAGGGAATTGCTTTTGACCCATTGGACTGACTCCGGCGTCATGAAGGAAGCGCCCTTGGCCCCCTTTATCAGGATAAAGAATGTGATGGTTGCCATGGCAACCCCGCCCCAAAGCGATCCATAACGCTTGATCTTTTTCTGATAGTCAAAGGTGAAAATGAGCCGGGTCACGAACTGAACCACGGCGCCGCAACAAAAAGCCACAACAATGGAAAGAAGAATGCCAAAAACGATCATCATGGCCTTTCCCGTGTTGATGTACTCCCCCAGGGCCATGGCGCCACCATGGGTCTGCATGATTTTGATTACCGAAACGGCCACGGCGGCGCCGAGCAGTTCAAACACAATGGAGACGGTGGTGGAGGTGGGCAGGCCATAGGTGTTGAAGAGATCCAGGAGGAGGATGTCCGTGAGCATTACGGCCAGGAAGATGGTAATAAGCTCCGGCATGGTAAAAAACTGCGGATGGAATATGCCCTTCCGTGCCACCTCCATCATCCCGCTTGAAAAGGTCACCCCTGCAAGAATGCCAAGGCTTGCGATAATCATGATCACAAAATAGGGGGCGACTCTTGAACCGATAGAAGAATTCAGAAAATTGACGGCATCGTTGGTGACCCCCACGACCAGATCGAAAACAGCAAAGAGCAGAAGAATTACGACGGCAATCAAGAAAATTTCAGTCCCCATGATATGTTCCTCAAAAGTAAACGCGGCAGGTCCATTTTTTGAACGGCAGTATGGTGGATTTCGTGTTGTGTGTCAATGTTGTAGTGGACGTGTCGTGTGTCGTCCCTGTTTTCCCAATTAGTGTAATGTTTATTGAAAAAACAATGAAAAGTGGTATAGAGTGGTTTCACCTTTTATAACACTCTCTCTGACCATGAAGTTATAATGTCCGTTTTGAGCCCATTTTGAAGTTGGACCGGTAATCGCTCATGAATGAAATTCTCGTTATTATCGCTATCGCCCTGGCAATCTTCATGCTGCCCAGGTTGACAGGCAAACGGATTGAAAAAGGCGGCCGGCAAGCCGGTATGATTTCAAAAATGACCGGTTGGGGTCGCCTGGCTGTCATGGCCTCTATTTTGTGGCCGGCAGTCATGGTCTTTTTCTTAAAGCCCTGGAACGGGAGCTGGCCCATGTTTCTCTGTGTGGGCATCGGGCCGGTGGCGCTCCTGTGGGGCGTTTTCTGGGTACTTTCGGGTTTTCGTAAGGGTAAAGGGGGAAGGAACCGCTAACCCCCCCGGAGATCAATTCATGCGTATGACCATCGCCAAGAAGCTCTGGCTGAGTTTTGGAATCCTTATCCTCGTTCTGGGGGTGTCAGGGTCAATCTCCTACCTGCAGATACAGAAGCTGAACCAGGCGTTGAAACTGTTTCTTTCCGTTCAGGAACCCCTGGAAGATGCCCTCCTGGAAATGGAAGTCAATATCGGGGAAGGCGCCATTTCCATCTTCGCATTCGTCCGCGACGGCGAGCGGGTCCATATTGAAAACCTCCATCAATTCCAGGGAAACTTCGCAGCATTTCTCAAAGAATTCAACCGACTCGCCAAAACAGATTCGGAGAAAAAATTCGGTCAAAAAGTGGCCCTTTATTTTTCAGAGCACCAGGCACTATCCAAAAAGATTATCGCACTGGCCGAAGCCCGAAAACTCACGCAGAAAGAGTTCACCGAACCGGCGGATCAGCTGCAGCACGAACTGGAAAAATTCGAAAAAGGTCTTCTGAGGATCCAGCGAATATTAAACGAAGATATTCAACCCCTGATTCGACAAGACACGGAAAAAGCAGCTGAAAATGCCATTTATCACGGCGCGGTTGCCCTGTCCGTCACCCTTGCTTTGACCCTCTTTGTACTCATGGCCATGGGCGTGGTCACATGGTTCACCACCCGGGGAATCATCCGATCCGTCAGGCAGCTGAAAGAAGGCTCCGAAGCATTCGGCCGGGGGAATCTGGACCACCGAATCGAGCCCACCTCTGATGACGAGTTAAAGGATGTGGCTACAGCTTTCAATCAAATGGCGGAAAAGCGAAAAACCGCAGAAAAGCAAGTACAGGAAAGTGCGGACAAGATCAAACTGTTTTCCTATTCCGTTTCACACGATCTCAAAAGCCCGGCCATCGGCATCCATGGTCTGGCCATGCTGCTTCAAAAACAATCGGAACATCTGCTGGACGACAAGGGGAAACGGACCTGTGACCAGATTATCAAAACCTCGGCGCTGATTGAAGAACTGGTCAACCACATCAATGCCTTCATTTCAACCAGAGAAGCACCCCTTTCCCTTGAAAAAACCCCAATGGACGCGGTGGTGGAAGTCATAAGGGACGAGGTGTCAGGGCGGCTGGAAGCGGCGGGGATAAAATGGTCCCAACCGGAGCAACTGCCTGAAATAAAAGCAGACCGATTGTCCATGATCCGGACCATTCGGAATCTGGTGGACAATGCCCTGAAATACGGGGGAGAGGGGTTGGGCCGTATTTCGTTCGGTCATGATGAAAGCGAAACACACCACATTTTTTCAGTGATTGATGATGGCGTAGGCCTCAGAGAAGAAGACCTGGAAGGGATCTTTGAGGTATTCAAACGCAAGAAAAGCGCCCAAGGAACCCAGGGGACAGGCCTGGGACTCGCCATCGTAAAAGAGATCATGGTCCGCCATGGCGGGGATGTGTGGGCAGAACCGGGGGCAGAACGAGGGGTTAAGTTCTGCTTTTCCATATCCAAAAACCTGTGATCCGGTTTCACCCCATCAGGCAAGGTCGTCTCGCCGCCAGTGTTTCATCCAGCCGTTCCACCCTGCACCGTTTTGGGGCCCCCCGCAGAAGATCAGGGGATTCCAGGGCTTCTGCGGCCACAATTCGAAATGCCTCGATAAACCGGTCGATCTCCTCCAGGGATTCCGTTTCGGTGGGCTCGATCATGATGGCGCCATCCACCACCAGGGGGAAATAAATGGTGGGCGGATGAAACCCGAAATCCATCAGGCGTTTGGCCATGTCCAGGGTGGTGATCTTCCGGTCCCGTTGAAATTTGTCGGAAAACACACACTCATGCATGCAAGGCCTGTCGTGGGGAAGATGCAGAACCGATTTCAGTTTCTCCTTAATATAGTTTGCATTCAAGACCGCCAGTTGGCTGCTTTTCGTAAGACCCGCGGCGCCCATGGAAAGAATATACGCGTAGGCCTTGATCATGACACCGAAATTACCGGAAAATGAATGGAGCCTTCCCACGGATTGGGGGAAATCTTCGGAGAGGGAATAAATACCACTTTCCTCTAATATCCGTGGCACCGGCAGGAATGGCGCCAGATGGTTCGCCACGCAAACGGGTCCGGCCCCCGGACCGCCACCGCCGTGAGGGGTTGCAAAAGTCTTGTGAAGGTTCAGATGCAGCACATCCACACCACTCCGGCCCATGTGCACCATCCCCATGATCGCATTCATATTGGCCCCGTCACAATACACCTGCCCGCCTTTATCGTGGACAATGTGGGCAATGGCCTCGATGTGTTCCTCAAACAGACCCAGGGTATTGGGGTTGGTGATCATGATGCCGGCCGTATCCCCGTCCATCACCCGGGCGACGGCTTCAGGGGTCAGGATTCCTTCTTCTCCTGACGCCACGCGAACAGGACGGTATCCGCACAGGGCCGCGCTGGCGGGATTGGTGCCATGGGCCGTATCGGGAATGATGATCTTGCTTCGCTTCATGTTGTGGCTTTTCAAATAAGCATGGATCAGCAACATGCCGGCCAGTTCCCCCTGAGCACCGGCCGCCGGCTGAAGGCTGACCACATCCATCCCGGTAATCTCCGCCAGAAAACGCTCCAACTCAACCATCAGCCGCAAGGCGCCCTGGGTCATGCCCGCCGGCAGCATGGGGTGCAATCCTGCAAACCCTTTCAACTGGCTGACCTTTTCATTGATCTTGGGGTTGTACTTCATGGTGCACGATCCCAGAGGATACATGCCCGTATCCACACCAAAATTCCACTGGCTGAGCCGGGTGTAATGCCTGACCACCCCCATCTCGTTCAAATCGGGAAAATCGGGCCCCTCCCCTGCAAGATCATCATCCAGGGGAAATTGCTCCACATCACGCCGCGGCATGGAAAAACCGGTTCGCCCCATTTTTCCCGTTTCCCAGAGCAGGGGTTCATCCAGGTTCAGACCGGTGGGTGCCAGGGGTTTGCTCATGACGCCACCTCCTTTACAAAAGCATCCATATCCGCTCTGGTCCGGGTTTCCGTAACACAAAGGAGATAGTGATGTTTCAGTTCGGGATACCACGGAGAAAGGGGCAACCCGGCCACCATATTCTTTTTGAGTAGTCTGTTGTAGGTTGCATCAAAATCAGGCGGGAATTCAACCACGAATTCATTAAAACAGGGGGACGTAAAAGGGATTTTGAATCCCGCCTGCCGCAGGGCCTCTTTAAGGTAAGCAGCCTTGTCATAATTAAGCCTGGCCAGTTCTCTGATGCCCGTTCCTCCCAGCGATGCCATATACATGGCTGCCGAAAGGGCACAGAGACTGCTGTTGGTGCAGATATTGCTCGTTGCTTTTTCACGGCGGATGTGCTGCTCCCGGGTGGCCAGGGTCAAGACGAAACCGCGCCGTCCCTGTTTGTCCAAGGTCTGCCCCACCAGACGCCCGGGCATGTTGCGCATATATTGGCACTTGCAGGCGAACATGCCCAGTCCCGGTCCGCCGAACCACTGGGGAATGCCCAAACTCTGGCCCTCACCACAGGCAATATGGGCGCCCTGGCTGCCGGGGTTTTTGAGGATACCGTAGGCCAGGGGCTCTGTGAAGGCTGTGATAAAAAGGGTACCGTTTTCCCGGCACATACCTCCCATTGTCCCCAGATCTTCAATGCATCCCCAATAATTGGGTGACTGCACAGCCATCGCCGCCAGATCTTCCACGCCTTTTAGGCCGGAACCATCTGTTCTGCCATTTTCAAGAAAGGGCAGTTCAACAATTTCCAGCCCCGCCGGGTCCAGGTATGTTTGAACCACCTGCCGATAATGGGGATGAATCAGTCTGGATAACGCCACCTTTTTTCTGCGGGTAATGCGCGCGGCCATGAGCAGCCCTTCAGCCAGGGCGGAAGCACCGTCGTAAAGAGAGGCGTTGGCGGCCTCCATTCCCAGGAGTCTGGCGGTCAGGGTCTGGTACTCATAGATGGCCTGAAGGGTCCCTTGGCTCATTTCCGGTTGATAGGGGGTATAGGCGGTGGAGAACTCCGAGCGCCCCAGAAGGTAGACAATGGATTCAGGAATAAAATGCTCATAACGGCCCGCCCCGATAAATGCCATGGGACCGCCCTGGGGTTTTCCCGCGCTCTTTTCTGAAAGGGCCGCCATGTGAGCATCCAACTCCCATTCCGTCAGGGGTTCGGGCAAATCAAGGGCTTCATGACGAAGACATCCGTCAGGCACGGTGGAAAAAAGATCATCCAAACCATCCACTCCCACAACCTGAAGCATGTGGGCGATATCCTCACGGGTATGCGGTAAATAGCGCATCTATTCCAACCCCTCCAGCAACTTAAGATACGCCTCTTTGCTCAGGATAGCCTCCAGTTGTGATGCATCCTCGGGTTTGATCTCAAGGATCCATCCTTCAGCATAAGGGCTCTGGTTCAACAATTCGGGAGCATCTTCAAGGGCCTGGTTCGTCTGGATGACCTCCCCGCCAATGGGCATGTAGAGCTCTGCAACGGCCTTGACCGACTCCACAGTCCCAAACTCGTCCCCCTTCTTAAATTGATCCCCGGACACAGGCATCTCCACAAACACAATGTCCCCAAGCTGATCCTGCGCGTAGTCGCTGACGCCGATGGTCACATTTTCACCTTTCACCCGTACCCATTCATGATCTTCCGTATAATAGAGGTCATCAGGCACATCCAACTCATTGATCTCTTTCATTACAAGTCCCCCGAACAAATAATTTATGGTTGACTGCAAGCCCTTTGCAGGAAGGCATAATTTTGTTGTGTTAGTTTAAGTCAATAGCCAAACTCGCTATTCCTGTCAAGGCCTTTACGAATATGGTTATAATGGGTAAACCATCTAAAATTATTTTTGAAAATCAATACAATCTATGGTAGGGTTTTTTTGTCGTGAAGGATACAACTCCGTACGTAGCTCTTTCGGAGGTCAAAGCCTTGAACGGACTTCAGCCACAGCATCTGCCCGGACTGTGCCAGAAAACTTTACCCGGAATATTTCAAAGAATAGAAAAAATACTGTGGAAAGACGCAATATGGAACCTAAGAAAACCGTTGTGATCAACAGAGACTGGTGCAAGGGATGCGGCATCTGTGTGGCGTTCTGCCCCAAGGAAGTTCTGGTCCTGGATGACCAGGACAAGGCCTGCTGGGGTTACCCTGAAAAATGCATCAGTTGCGGGCTTTGTGAGCTGAGGTGTCCCGACATGGCCACCACACTGGAGGAAAATGAATCGTGAAATCCGGTACAATATTTATTCAGGGTAATGAAGCCATCGCACAAGGGGCGCTCTACGCGGGGTTACAGTTCTTTGCCGGCTACCCCATCACCCCTTCCACCGAGATCGCTGAAATTCTCTCCGAAAAACTGCCGAAACTGGGCCGGAAATTTCTTCAGATGGAAGATGAAATATCTTCCATGTGCGCCATCATCGGTGCATCCCTTACGGGGCTAAAGGTTATGACAGCCACCAGCGGTCCCGGTTTTTCCCTCAAACAGGAAGCCATCGGGTATGCGGTGATGGCGGAGGTGCCTTCCGTCGTGGTCAACGTGCAGCGGTGGGGACCCAGCACAGGAATGCCCACGGGCGTGGCCCAGGGTGATGTGATGCAAGCCAGATGGGGAACTCACGGGGACCACTCCATCATAACCCTTACCGCAAGCAACCTTCAGGATGTTTTCCTGATGACCGTGGAGGCCTTCAACCTGGCTGAAACCTATCGTACACCGGTTATCCTCCTCTTTGACGAAGTGGTGGCGCACATGCGTGAAACGGTCAAAATACCCGAACCCGGCGAAATCAACGTGGTGGAACGGCTCCGCACGTCCGTGCCAGAAGGGACCAACTTTCATCCCTACCTGACCCGTGAAGACGGCAGGCTCCCCATGAGCGATTTTGGCGGTGTTCACCGATATAACGTCACAGGGTTGGTTCACGACATGTGGGGTTTTCCGTCAAACGATCCCAAAGTGGCCTATGATCTTCTGCATCACCTGGTGGATAAAGTTGAAAACAAGGCCGATCTGCTGGCCCGGTATAAAGAGCATTATACTGAAGACGCTGAGATATTGCTTATTTCCTTTGGCAGTGCTGCCAGGACCGCCCTGCACATGGTGGAACAGCGCAGGCAGCGGGGGCTGAAAGTCGGACTGCTGGAACTGCAGACCCTCTGGCCTTTTCCCAGGCAGCTGGTACGCGGCATGTGCGAGGGACGGAGCCATGTACTGGTGGTGGAAATGAACATGGGACAGGTTTGCCAGGAAGTAAGAAAGGCCGTCACTCGACCTGAAAGAGTATACCTTGCCAACCGCTTTGACGGCTCATCCATTTCACCGGCTGATATCCTGGGGGTCTTGAACATGATTCGGGGAAAAGGAGTATAAGATGGCGGTCAAAGACTATATGCGACAACGCTTTCTGCCGCACATCTGGTGCGCCGGCTGCGGGCACGGCATTATCATGGGCAATATGATCCGGGCCATCGATCAGTTGCATTTGAAAAAAAACGACATTGTGGTGGTTTCCGGCATCGGATGCTCATCCCGTATGCCGGGGTATCTCGACTTTCACACCATGCACACCATTCATGGCCGGGCCCTCGCCTTCGCAATGGGGATTAAAATGGGTCAACCCGAACTGAATGTGATTGTTCCCATGGGGGACGGGGACGCGCTGGCCATCGGCGGAAATCACCTGATCCATGCGGCCAGGCGGAATGTGGATCTCACGGCCATCATCATGAACAACAGCATCTACGGCATGACGGGCGGTCAATATTCTCCCCTCACACCAACGGGGAAAAAGGCCACCACCGCCGTTTATGGAACCGATTCCAAACCCTTTGACGTTGTGGCCCTGGCCCAGGGCGCAGGCGCCACTTTCGTGGCCAGAACCACCACCTATCACGTCCGGGAAATGATCGATATCATCAAGGCAGCCATTTCGCACAAAGGCTTTTCATTGGTGGAAATCATGAGCCAATGCCCCACTTACTACGGCCGGAAAAACAAGCTGGGCAGTGCGGTGGAAATCATGGAGTCTTTCCAGGAAAATACCGTCAAAATGAGGTCCAAAAAAGCGAAAGCCTCACCGGAACTGATCAAGCGGGGCATTTTTGTGCAGGAAAATCAACCCGAATACGTGGAAACCTACCAGGCACTCACAGAAGCGCTTCAAAAAACAGTACAAAAGGGTACGGGCGACCCCCAGGGAGGTCACCATGAATAAACGCATTGTGTTCAGCGGTTCCGGCGGTCAGGGGGTCATCACGGCAGCCATTATCCTTGCTGAAGCGGCCGCCTTGTACGAAAACCTGAATGCAGTCCAGACCCAGAGTTACGGCCCCGAGCCGCGCGGCGGCGCCACCCGCGCGGATATTATTATTTCAGAAGCACCCATCCGCCATCCCAAAGTCATCAAACCCCATATTCTCATCTGCCTCACCCAGGAAGCCTATAACAAATACGCCGGCATCGTAAGACCCGGCGGCCTCATGCTCACCGACAGGAAATATGTCAAGATTGATCGCAAAGTGGATGCCAGGCAAGTTGAGCTCGACATGTACCTGACCATGATGGAAGAAATCGGAAAACCCATCGTTTTCAATATCTGCATGCTGGGGGCACTGATTGAATTAACGGGTCTGGTTCAGCAGAATTCGATTCTGGCCGTATTGAAGGAGAAAATAGGCCCGGATTTCATGACAATGAATCAGGAAGCGCTTGGAACAGGAATCCGACTGGCCCGGGCTATCTGAAACTCACCCTCCTCCCCTTCCAGGTCAAAGCACTTCCCTGGTTGCCGACCAATCGCGCGCAAAGGTCATGCGCCACACATCATCGGGGCCGATGTGAATTTTTTCGTATGACGGCGGCCCGGTGAACTGGCGGGCCGCTGTTTCCATGACCCCGAAATGGGTGATAACAAGGACCTGCCCCCCTGCATGACGATCCATCAGCATTTTAAAGAAGCCTTTTACACGGGCAATAAACTGTCCACCGGATTCTCCGTTGCGGTAAGGAACATCTGGCGCTTCTTTGTGCTCCAAAATAGTGGGCATGATTTCCCTTTTCAGTCGCCCGGTGAGATCACCAAAATCAATCTCTCGAAGATTCCGCGCATGGACAGGATCAGGCAACCCCGTAATTTTCCCCTGTATCAGTTTAAGGGTTTCGACCGTTCTTGAAAGATCGCTGCAGAAAACAGCATCAAATTCCATATCCTGAATCTTTTCCGCCTTTCGCAAAGTGGATTCAATGCCCCTTGCCGTTAAGGGCGTATCCGACTGACCCTGAACAATACCCTGTACATTGCCTATGGTTTCCCCATGGCGAACCAGCACAACCCGCAATTTATCTTCCTGGCCCATAATAATATTCCTGATTTCCCTTAAGCTCTCAAGTTGGATGCCCATCTTACTATCATAAAAAACCGATTCATGAATAAAAAAAGCCCCACATCATTAAATGAGGGGCTTTTTTCAAATAAATTTCGGCAGCGACCTACTCTCCCACGCAGTCTCCCACGCAGTACCATCGGCGCAGAGGAGCTTAACTGCCGTGTTCGGGATGGGAACGGGTGTGTCCTCCTCGCTATTACCACCGAAAACCGTTGAGCCAGGCTCAAAACGTCCCCTTTTGCCCGATCTCTGCGTCAGACTCTAATTTTAGCCCTCGAAATATTTGCACATATTCCTGCGGCTAAAATTCTCGCCTTCCTTGATCTCGAACAAAATTGAACATTTTGAAACTGGCTCACTGAATACAGAATAACATTTCAAAGGCGCATAAATAGAAGAAGTTTATGGCCAAGCCTCACGACCGATTAGTACCAGTTAGCTAAATGCATTACTGCACTTACACACCTGGCCTATCAACCTCGTCGTCTACAAGGGGTCTTCAGCCAGACTCTCAGTTGCCTGAGCGTCTGAGGGGATATCTAATCTTGAGGTTGGCTTCCCACTTAGATGCTTTCAGCGGTTATCCATTCCGAACGTAGCTACCCAGCTATGCCGCTGGCGCGACAACTGGAACACCAGAGGTTCGTCCATCCCGGTCCTCTCGTACTAGGGAAAGATCCTCTCAAATATCCTGCGCCCACGAAAGATAGGGACCGAACTGTCTCACGACGTTCTAAACCCAGCTCACGTACCGCTTTAATTGGCGAACAGCCAAACCCTTGGGACCTGCTCCAGCCCCAGGATGCGATGAGCCGACATCGAGGTGCCAAACCGCGCCGTCGATGTGAACTCTTGGGCGCGATAAGCCTGTTATCCCCGGAGTACCTTTTATCCGTTGAGCGACGGCCCTTCCATGCGGAACCGCCGGATCACTAAGACCTACTTTCGTACCTGTTCGAGATGTCTCTCTCACAGTCAAGCTCCCTTATGCCTTTACACTCTTCGGCTGGTTTCCAATCAGCCTGAGGGAACCTTCGCGCGCCTCCGTTACTCTTTGGGAGGCGACCGCCCCAGTCAAACTACCCACCAGACACTGTCCCCGACCCGGATAACGGGCCAAGGTTAGAACCCTAAACTAATAAGGGTGGTATTTCAAGGTTGACTCCATCCCGACTGGCGTCGAGGTTTCAAAGTCTCCCACCTATCCTACACATACTAGCCCAAAATCCAATGTCAAGCTGTAGTAAAGGTTCACGGGGTCTTTCCGTCTTTTCGCGGGTACGCGGCATCTGCACCGCGAATTCAATTTCACCGAGTCCCTGGTCGAGACAGTGGGGAAGTCGTTACGCCATTCGTGCAGGTCGGAACTTACCCGACAAGGAATTTCGCTACCTTAGGACCGTTATAGTTACGGCCGCCGTTTACTGGGGCTTCGGTTCAATGCTTCTCTACTCCGAAGAATAGATAACAAGTCCCCTTAACCTTCCAGCACCGGGCAGGCGTCAGACCCTATACATCGTCTTGCGACTTAGCAGAGTCCTGTGTTTTTAGTAAACAGTCGCCACCCCCATTTCTCTGCAACCTCCTTCAGCTCCAAAAGTAAATTTTTTCACCTAATGGAGGCACACCTTCTCCCGAAGTTACGGTGTAAATTTGCCGAGTTCCTTAACCAGAGTTCTCTCGAGCGCCTTGGGATTCTCACCCCGCCTACCTGTGTCGGTTTGCAGTACGATCACCCAGTTGACTTGCTAGAGGCTTTTCTTGGCAGTATGGGATCAATCACTTTATGAGACAAAGTCTCTCGTATTCACTTCTCGGCGTTAAGAAAGAACGGATTTGCCTGTCCTTTCCGCCTACCAGCTTAAACCACCATCCAACAGGTGGATGATCTGCCCTCCTGCGTCCCCCCATCACTCAAATGCCAACTTGGTGGTACAGGAATATTTGCCTGTTTCCCATCGCCTACGCCTTTCGGCCTCGGCTTAGGGGTCGACTAACCCTGAGCAGATTAGCTTTACTCAGGAAACCTTAGGCTTACGGCGAGCGGGTTTCTCACCCGCTTTATCGTTACTCATGTCAGCATAGTCTCTTCCATTCAGTCCACCGGTCCTTACAGTCCGGCTTCAGCCCGGAATGGAATGCTCCCCTACCATCATATGAATCCGAAGATCCATACAATCCGCGGCTTCGGTAATGTGCTTTAGCCCCGTTGAATTTTCGGCGCAGAATCACTTGACCAGTGAGCTGTTACGCTTTCTTTAAAGGATGGCTGCTTCTAAGCCAACCTCCTGGCTGTCTCAGCGTTCCCACTTCCTTCTCCACTTAGCACATATTTAGGGACCTTAGCCGGCGGTCTGGGCTTTTTCCCTCTCGACCATGAAACTTATCTCCCATAGTCTGACTCCCACAATAAAAGTTAACGGTATTCGAAGTTTGGTAAGGATTGGTAATCTGGTGAGACCCCTAGCCCTTCCAGTGCTCTACCCCCGTTACTCAATTTGTGAGGCTATACCTAAATATATTTCGGGGAGTACCAGCTATCTCCAGGTTTGATTAGCCTTTCACTCCTATCCACAGTTCATCCGGGAAGTTTTCAACCTTCTACGGTTCGGGCCTCCATCCCGTGTTACCGGGACTTTACCCTGCCCATGGATAGATCACCTGGTTTCGGGTCTACGCCATGCTACTATATCGCCCTATTAAGACTCGCTTTCGCTACGGCTACACCTGACGGCTTAACCTTGCAACACAGCGTAAGTCGCTGACCCATTATGCAAAAGGTACGCAGTCGAACTTGAAACCAGTCGGACGAATCCAACAAAATTTCAATAGTTCTTCCACTGCTTGTAAACAGACGGTTTCAGGTACTATTTCACTCCCCTAGCAGGGGTACTTTTCACCTTTCCCTCACGGTACTGGTTCACTATCGGTCGCCGGCGTGTATTTAGCCTTAGGAGATGGTCCTCCTGGATTCCCGCAGGGTTTCTCGTGTCCCGCGGTACTTGGGAACCTTGTCCAACAAGCTCATCATATTTCGCTTACAGGGCTATCACCCTCTATGGCCAGCCTTTCCAGGCTGTTCAGCTATACAATGAGTTTCTGACTTGTCGAAGCGACTGTAACCGCCCCCAACAAGGCCCCACAACACCGCACATACAACGCTTACAGGCTTTAACATATGTACGGTTTAGGCTGTTCCCATTTCGCTCGCCGCTACTTTGGGAATCGCTGTTGCTTTCTGTTCCTAAGGGTACTTAGATGTTTCAGTTCCCCTCGTTAGCCTCTAACACCTATGTATTCAGTGATAGATATCCCGGAATTAACCGGGATGGGTTTTCCCATTCAGAAATCTCCGGGTCAAAGCCTGTTTAACGGCTCGCCGAAGCTTATCGCAGTTAGCCACGTCTTTCATCGCCATCCGACGCCAAGGCATCCACCGTCTGCTCTTAGTAGCTTGGCCATAAAATCCTTCCATTTACGCTACTAGTAAAACGTTTGTTTCCTAGGCACCTTTGAAATTGCTGTACTCTGTATTCAGTTTTCAAAGAACA
>CAZPQA010000074.1:14450-17405 GCA_964588535.1 uncultured Desulfobacteraceae bacterium | reverse complement strand
GGTCCACCCGGATGAAAGACTACCGGAAAAGAATGGTTTTTTACTGTGTGGCTGTCCTGGCGTTTTTTTTCATGGCGAATTTTGCGATTCCCAACAGCGCCATGGATCGCAGAACGCCGGGGAAGCTTCTCGAGCGAAACCTGTCCAGGGTGACCCCCGATGCCATACTGGTGTCCAATGACAATGTGATTCGTGCGGTCTGCTGGTTTTTCAAGCGGGATGACGTGAAAGTGTTGGAAAAAGTGGGTGAACTCACCTATGGATTGAAACATGACGACGACAAACCGGGAAAGTTTCTGAGTGTTCAAGCGTTAAAGGGATTGATTCAGGAAAACGCGGGAAAACGTCCGGTGATTCTGGTTCTGATCCAGGATCACTACAAGGACTACAAAGACCAGTTACCCCCGCCTATCTTTACGGATATCGATAACCATTTCGTCTTCGCGGTGTATTAAGAATAATGCTTGACTTGTCGGCATATTTACGGCGATAATGCCCGCCATGTTTACACGTGAGCTAAAGATAATAGAAACTTCAGCTTTTTTGCTTGGGCCGAGAGGAACGGGAAAATCCACCTGGATACAGGAGAACTATAAGGATAGTACCGTTGTTTACGATCTTTTGAATACCACGGAATTGATCCGCCTCAGCCGGGATCCGTCTCTGCTTTACCAGGAAACCGCTCATTTGCCTTCAGGGTCATGGGTTATCGTAGATGAAATTCAAAAAGTACCTGCCTTGCTCAATGAAGTACACAGAATAATTGAAGAGAAAAAAATCAGATTTATTTTATCCGGATCAAGCGCACGAAAACTGAGAGAATCCGGAGTTAATCTGCTGGCCGGCAGGGCCCTTACTTACAACCTTTTCCCTTTGGTGACCCAAGAGGTCGGCTTCGAACTCGATTTGGACAGGCAGATCGCTTTCGGTATGCTTCCAAGTTCGTTTTTGGCCGCAAATCCTAAAAAATACCTGCAGGCATACACAGAAACCTATTTGAAAGAAGAGATCAGGGAAGAAGCACTAACAAGAAATTTTGGTAATTTTGCCCGCTTCCTGGAAATAGCCGCCCGTCAAAACGGACAGCTCACCAACACAGCAGCCATAGCGAGAGATGCAGGGGTGGCACGACAAACAGTTCAGGGCTATTTTGAGATATTAATCGATACGCTGATTGGTTATTGGCTTCCCCCATGGAAACTCAAAAGGACCACCAAGCAGGTAAGCCATTCAAAACTTTACTTCTTCGATTCCGGTGTGGTCAGGGCATTGTCCGGTCGACTGCCTTATCCCGCGACACCTGAAGAATCCGGGCCATTATTCGAATGTTTTATAATCAACGAAATGAGAGCATACCTACACTACACCGAGCTGGATTACCCTCTGTATTTCTGGAGAAGCCAAAACGGAGTGGAAGTGGATATCCTTCTTGAAACTTCAAAAGGTTATGTGGCCATCGAGCTGAAAAACGGCGCTAAATGGGCGAATAAATTCAACCGGGGGATGAACAGGTTAGCAGAGGAATTCGGCAGAAACAACGTTACATGTTTTGGCGTCTTCCGGGGTGAAAGACAACTCATGATCGATGATGTCATGGTCTATCCTGCGCTTGATTTCTTAAGACGGTTATGGAGTGGTGAAATTATTGAAAACTAAACCACCTGTCTGATCTTGTTTCTCGTCCGGAATTTCCCTCAATTTCCGTGATAATTCTTTCGTCTTCGCGGTGTATTCAGAATGAGGAAGGCTGAAAGCAAAACTGCCTGGTAAAATCATGAAAATCGAGTTTCAGCGAAAAATAGACAGGATCGCAGGGAAAGCAATTTGCCGCCTGCTTTCCCTGTTTCCTCAAAAAAAAGACAAGGCGGGGATTACTCCGTCATCGCCAAAAATTCTGATCATACTCCTCTCCGAAATGGGGAGTCTTGTACTTGCCCACCCCATGTTTACTTTTTTGAATAAAAAACACCCGGGTGCAGAAATGTTTGTACTGGTATTTAAAAAGAACAGGGAATGCCTGGAAACCCTGAAACTCGTTCCAGAAAGAAACATCCTGACAGTTCATGGGGATTCGCTGACGGCATTGTTGAAGGACAGCATCCGGTTCGTGTCCCGGATGCGAAAAGAGAAAATCGACGTGGTTATTGACTGTGAACTCTTTTCAAGGATCAGCAGCATTTACGCATTTCTAAGCGGTGCCGGGTTGCGCGTGGGGTTTCATCCTCATACCCAGGAGGGTCTTTACCGGGGCGATTTTATCAATCGGCCCGTTCTCTACAACCCCTACCGGCACATATCCCGGCAGTTTGTGGCTTTGGCGACCGCCATGGAAAATGGGAATGGTTTCCCCATGGTTAAACGAAACGTGGATGAGGACGTTTTTTGTATCCCAACGCTGAATCCGAATGCGGATCAACAAAAAGACTTGAAGATCAGGCTGAAAAAGGACTTTCCGGAAACCACTGGAAAAGATCTGGTTTTACTTTATCCGGGAGGCGGCCTGCTTCCCATACGGGCATGGCCTTTGAACAATTATTGCACAATTGCCACGAACCTGCTTGCAAAAGGATATGTTGTGGGCATTATCGGAATGAAAGAAGATGCGCCCTTAGCCGAAGTCATCTCCTCACGGTGTCAAAGCCCATATTGTATTGATCTCACCGGTTATACCCGAACCATCATGGAGCTGATCACCCTTCTTCATTTCGGGTCCCTTCTCATCACCAACGACGGGGGCCCGGGGCATTTTGCTTCGTTGACGCCGATCCCGACCATTATTTTCTTTGGTCCGGAGACCCCGACCCTGTATGCCCCGCTCAGTGAAAAGGCGGTAAGTCTTCATGTGCCGCTGCCCTGTTCTCCATGTCTCACCGCCTACAACCATCGTGAATCTCCGTGTGATGGGAACAATGTGTGCCTTAAAGCCATCGGCCCGGAGGAAGTGTTTGACAAGGC
>CAZPQA010000074.1:0-14350 GCA_964588535.1 uncultured Desulfobacteraceae bacterium | reverse complement strand
ATGGGAACAATGTGTGCCTTAAAGCCATCGGCCCGGAGGAAGTGTTTGACAAGGCTTGCGAGTTGCTGAAATAAACTTCAAATGTGAACCGAAAACAGCTATGAAAACAACCAAACAACCGGAGCGCGCACGGCCGGCGGTGCTGTTGACCATCAGTGGGCTCATCCTCGCGTTGTGTACCTATTTGCAAGGTCTTGGCTCGTTGCACATTCTTCGCAATGGCGACGAATTGGTGTACATGCACATCACGCGGGTGACCAGCATTGCCAACCAGTGGCTGCCCTTGCAGAGCATCCCGGGCATGGGAAACACCAAGCCGCCACTGCTGTTCTGGCAGGGGCTGGTGAGCACAGATTGGGGGAGTCACTGGTCGGTGGTGGCGTTGCGCTGGCCCTGCGTGCTGTGGACCTTCGGTACGGCGTTGCTCTGCGGTCTGCTGGGGTGGCGGTTATCCGGGCGTGATGTGTTCAAGGGTGCGCTGGCGGCGCTCTTCTATCTGGCCTTCTTCAGCACCTATCGCTATGGTCGGCCCTATCTTACCAATCCACCCGAAACATTTTGGGTGTTTGCATGCTTCTTCACCATGCTGTGGTGGAAGCCGCGATCCTTCGATTCGCGCTTCGTTTTCCCGACCATCCTGGGGGTGCTGGCAGGCATGGCGCTGCTGACCAAAAGTTTCGCGCAACTGCTGCCCATCGGCGTGGGGCTATCGTGGTGGCATCTGCATGTGCGTGGGTGGCGCGTGACTTCATTTGCGCGCCATTCACTGCCGGGCCTCATATGGACGGCACTGCTGTCGCTGGGCATGTTCTCCCTGTGGTTCGTGTTCGACCCTGAACCCGCGGCCATCTGGCGCGAGTTCGTGATGGGGGAGAATGTGGGCAAAATGGCGGGCGGCATCGGATCCTGGTTCAAGGGGTTTCTGTGGGGTGGCGACAATGTCTGGAGCCTCGGCGGAAGCTGGTTCTTCAACGCGGGTTTGTTGGCTTTTCCCCTGTTCGGTTTGATGGTGGAATGCTGGAAGCACCGGCGCACCCTGCTTGATGAGGAGCGGCTGCTGTGGATCTGGGTGTTTGCCATCTTCATCGTGTTCTGCATTCCCAGTCAGCGTAGCGGGCGTTATCTCCTGGAGGGCATGCCTGCGCTGGCGGTGCTGCTGGCGACGCGTTGCCATCATGTGGGGCGGTACACTTTTGTGCTGTCGCTGGTGGGTGCCATTGTGGTGCTGGGGGGCATCGGATGGATCTCGTTGCTGCTGGCGCGCGAGGTGGGCATGCAGGCCTTCTCCTGGTGGCATTTCCCTTTGGTGGTTGCTGCTATCGCGTTTGCCGTGACGGCCATGGCACGGCCGGGCCGGATCGCCATGTGCAGCGCAATCGCAGCGCTATCGGTGTTTCTGTCGCTCTCCAGCTTTCTGTCGGTGTTCGACGCGCCGCTGGGTACCTACAACACCGCCGTTATCGAGGCCACCGCTGATCGCGTGGTGTGGGCGCCGGAGAAATTTCGCTCGAAGGCGGAAACCCATCGCTTCCTGCTGCCTCACGCGGTGGTGCGCGGCTATCCAGCCGGGGGGAAGGTGCCCGACGTACCCATTCGTGGGCCCCATGACCTCATGGTGATTCAGCAGCCGTTGGATGCGCCTGCGCCTGCGGGGGCCATCGGCAGTCGCATCGATATTACCAGTCGCCACAAAGCCTGGCAGATCCGGGAAATGGCCACTGGCAACGTGAAGAAACACTTGTTCGCCCGGGAGTGGGTGGTCCCCGCGGGTTCACAGCCGGCGCGCTGACAGCGTGAGAATTCCAATGGCCGGGGTTCAGGGTTCCTTGTCGGTAACACCTGCTTCCTCAAAGGTGAGCATATCCCTGGAAATTTTTGCCGCGCCATCGATAATTCCCATGGCCAACGCGCCCCCGGTTCCTTCCCCCAGGCGCATACCCAGATCCAGAATCGGGTCCAGTTGCAGATAGTCCAGCATGATTCTGTGACCCGGCTCTTCCGAGCAATGGCCGGCAAAGAGGTAATCCTTCACCGCCGGGCAGAGTGCATTGGCAATGAGTGCGCCGGCGGTTGAGATGAATCCGTCGATGACAACGGGTCGTCGGTGGGAGGCGCCGGCCAGTATGCAACCGGCAATGCCGGCGATTTCAAATCCGCCCACTTTAGAAAGAACATCCAGGCCATCGTTCGGGTCGGGCTGATTCACCTCAATGGCGCGGCGAATGGCCTCCGTTTTTCTCATAAGCCCCTGATCATCAACGCCGGTTCCCCGGCCCACCATCTTCTCAACGCTGTTATGGGTCAGTACGGCGCCAATGGCGGCGGAAGGGGTCGTGTTGCCGATGCCCATGTCGCCTGTGCCCAGTATCTCCACACCCTTTTTAAATAGATCTGATGCCAACTCAAACCCTGTAAGTATTGCTTCTTCCGCTTTTTTTCGAGGCATAGCCGGACCTTTTGCCATGTTCTCGGTCCCTTGCCCCATCTTGTGAACCAGGAGCTTGTCCATGTTTTCCACGGAATCGGGCGCCACATGGGCGATGATCCCCATATCCACCACCCAGACTTCCGCATTGACCTGACCGGCCAGGATGTTAATCCCGGCGCCACCATTCAAGAAGGCGCGGACCATTTCGCCGGTAATCACCTGCGGATAAGCACTGACGCCTTCGTCAACCACGCCATGATCTCCGGCCATTACGAGGAACGCCTTGCGATGGATTGAAGGTTTGAGGGTTCTGTTTATGGCACACAGGCGTTCTCCAATGTCGTGAATTCTGCCCAGGGCGCGCGTGGGCATGACCAATTGGGCCGTTCTTTCCTGTGCCGTTTCCATCCATTCCGCTTCGATTGGCTTAATCGACCCAATAACCTGTTGCAAATTCGCTTTTTCATCAACCATTTTTTCCCTCCATTTCATTTTGAATTCAACGGCTGAGCCCGTTGAAAAGTTCTCTTCGCCGGGCAAAAAAAAACCCCAAGCGCTTTCGCCTGAGGATTTACCTTCTCCACAAACCTGAAACAGAATGGCAGGTCTTCTGACTCCCGGATCATCCTACTCCCCGCGCCTTCCCAAACCGGCTGTTGCCGGTCAGTGGCTCATTGCGGGTTTCGTCCCCGAACACAGCGACGGGTTCGTACCGGACTTACACCGGTTTCCCTTTTATGCCCGGAAAGGGCACCATCATGCTCTTAGATTGTATTTTGTCTTCCAGAATATGATGAATGAAATGTGTTGTCAATATTTTTTTAAGTGAAGAATTGTATATCATTAACATTGTGAATAGATGATTTTGTTGACAAATCAATGAGAAAAGCGATATCTGGAACAGAGGCTGTTTTAGAATTCTCACCTTAATTCAGGAGGATTACGCGATGGCACTAGGACCTTGGGACACGCCATACTGGCCCGAAGGGGTTCCCCGTGAGATCACGGGGTACGAAAAACCGCTCTTTTCTCTTCTTGACGAATCCGCAAAGACCTATCCTGACAATACCTTTACCATCTTCAACGGTCGGTTCAAATCATACGCCCGTGTGAAGGAGACATCGGATCGCCTGGCCCATTTCCTGGCCGGCCGCGGGATAAAAAAGGGTGACCGGGTGGCGATTTTTCTGCCCAATCTACCCCATTTCCCTGAGATTTTTTTCGGTATCCTGAAAGCGGGCGCCACCTGTGTGACCTGCAACCCCCTTTATACGGCCGCTGAATTGCATTATCAGCTCAAGGATTCCGGTGCCAGAATCATCTTCTGCATGGATCATCCCCAGTTCTATCCCACGGTGGTGGAAGCCATGCGGGATACGGATGTGGAGCAGGTGGTCATCTGTAGCGTCAAATCTTATCTCCCACCGATTATGGCATTAATCGGCGGGTTGCTGGGAAAGATACCCAAGGCTGAAAAGCACGAACCGGGTCACCTTCTGTTTGACGATGTGATGAAACAATCCCTGCCTGAGCCCCCTGATGTTCAGATCTCCCCCACGGAGGACCTGGCCCTCATCCTGTACACTGGTGGCACCACGGGAAGGCCCAAGGGTGCATGTTTGACCCATTCAAATTTTATGGCCAATTTGATGGCTTTCGACGAATGGTCCCTTTTTCCTCAAGAGCCGGGCGGCAAACCTGAAAAGCTCAGGCGGGGTGAAGGACAGACCATCCTGGGGGTTCTTCCCTGGTATCACAGTTTTGGACTGACCTGCGCCATGCTGCTCTCCTGTTTTCTCAGCGGTCGCCTCGTCTGCATCCCGGACCCCAGAGCGGGAAAACCGCCCTTTACAGATGTTCTTAAGGCTGTCCAGAAATACAAAGCGACTTTCATGTCGGCGGTACCCACTATCTTTGTGGCCTTTATCAATCATTCCGACATCGAGAAGTACGACCTGAGCTCCATTCTGGCTTGCAGTTCGGGTGGTGCGCCGCTTCCGCCGGAAGTCTGCCGGCAGTTTGAGTCAAAGACGGGGTCCATCATATTTGAAGGATATGGGTTGAGCGAAACCGCGCCCATCGCCAGCGGCAATCCCGCCAATGTGGAAACCCGTAAAATCGGTAGTATCGGGCTTCCTTTTCCCAGCACTGACATCAAAATTATGGATCTGGAGGCCGGCGACAGGGAACGGCCGAAAGGAGAGGACGGCGAAATTGCCATTCATGGTGCCCAGGTCATGAAGGGGTATTGGAACAGGCCCGAGGAAACGGAGGCTGCTTTCAGGACCATTGACGGAAAAAGATACTTTCTCACGGGCGATATTGGACATATCGATGAAGATGGCTTTATCGTCATTACGGACCGAAAAAAGGATCTGGTTCTGGTGGGCGGATTCAACGTCTATCCCAGAGAAGTGGAGGATATCCTCTTTGAACACCCCAAAGTAGCCATGGCGGCGGTCATTGGTATCCCCGATGACCGGAGCGGTGAAGCCGTAAAGGCATTTATCCAGGTCAAACCGGGGGAAACGGCCACCGAGGATGAGATCTTGGCCTATTGCAAGGAGAACATGGCCGGTTACAAGCGCCCCCGGTTCATTGAGTTTCGCGAAGAACTCCCGGTATCCGCCGTGGGAAAGGTGCTACGGCGCGTATTGCGGGACGAGGAGTTGAAAAAGGAGAAACCGGAAACGTCGCTGTAAAAGTCAGCGATGATTCCAGAAATGCGCTTTTTATTTTACCATTTTATTTATGCAACTGAGGGGTTTACATGCGAAGTTAAATAAATGTAGAGGGGGCTAGATCGAAGCGGCTGCAAAGAACCCTGATTTGACGAATATTTAACCCCCGCTTACCTGCAAGAATCTCAGATACAACACCTTGACTGCCCACTTCTGAGAGATCTCTTTGCGTTAAGTTATGTTCTTTCATCAGATATTTTAAAGCTTCAATCGGATCACCTTCTGAAAAGGGATAATGCTCCTCATCGTAGGTTTCGATTAAAACTCCAACTGTGTCCATAAGGGCAGCCAAGGGATGACTTTCATCATTTCCTACTGCGTCAATCAAGTGGTCTAAAAACGCGACCAGGTTATCATATTCAGCCTCTGTATGAGGAACGGAAAGCAAAGGCGATAGGGGTTGCCACTTTTCGATAATTTCTTCCAAGTTATACATAACCATTATTCACTTCCTCCATTTACCTTTACTATATTCTGAGTGCGTCAATACATGTCGAATATACAATTTACGTCGATTAAAATGGACAGCAGCAATTAGACGGACTTTATTTCCACCGATATTAAACACGGTCAATTTGCCGACTATATCAACAGTGGAGAAATAGGCCCTTAGCTCATCGAAGGAATTGAAATTATTTTTCTTTACAATGCGGTACCATGTTTCAAGAGCACTGCGGCAATCGGGGTGCTTCTTTGCAAATTCCTTAATTCGTTTCTTGCTAATTACATGCATATTTATATATACATCTCAAATTGCGATAAAGTCAATGAAAAATTTCCAGCAACTTAGCGCATTTCCAGAATTTCCTGCGGCGCGCCAAGCCAGTAATCCATAACCATCTCTTCGAAAAGCAACCCGGCTTTTCCAGGTAGCCTTTTGACTCTAATCCGTTCAGTTCTTTAAAAAACGGGGTCGGCCCTTGACATAGAACATCTTTAATGAATTGAATGCTATGATGTGGGAATAGGGAGATGTCCCAATATCCTCCAAGTCCTTTGTGATCCGGCTTGACAACAAGAATATGAAGGTTTAAAATGGTCCGAATTCTAGTCGACCAATATAGAGGTCTGTAAAATGGAGACATTATCCCTGTCTGAGGCAAAGATGAAGCTTAGTCGGCTTATAGATAAGGTCAACACTACGGATGAGGAGATCGTTATTACAAAGAACGGCCGTCCAGCCGCGGTCCTTGTCAGCCCGGATGAATTTGAGGGTTGGAATGAGACCCTTTTCATTCGTTCTGCCCCTGGTTTTCTAAAAGAGATCAAGAAAGGTGTCAGAACGTTAAAGCAAAACGAGGCAAAACTCTACACCCTTGAAGAACTTTTCAACGAATAAACCGGGTGCCTATGTATAAGCTTAGAGTGCCCGGTCACCTGACCGAATTTATTCGGGGCCTTCACCCTGAAATAAAGAGGAAGATTAAAGGCTCGCTCAAGCATATTATCACTGAACCCAACTCCGGAAAGCCTCTGAAAGAAGAATTGGAAGGGCTAAGAAGCTTCAGGGTTAGCAGGCTCAGAATCGTCTATCGAATAGCCGAGCCAAAAGAGATTCAGATTATTGCAATCGGGCCGCGTGAGCGAATATATGAAGAGACCTACCGTCTCATCAGGAAGGAAAGTAAGTAAAACAATTGCGTTTTGAAAGGTGCCATGAGTTTGAAAAAAATCGTTTCTTGTGTATGTTTGTTGATCGTCTTTTTCTGGTTTCCGTCATCCGGCTCTGCAGCGTCTGATGTGGTGCCGGACACTGCGCTGAAAAAAGGAAAAACACTGGTTGTGGGCATCGACCCGATCCCGCCTTTCGCCTTACGAACCGAAGAGGGACAGTGGCATGGCATCACCTGGGCCATCTGGCACCTTGCCGCATCGCGCCTGGGTTGGGCCTATGAAATAAAATTGATGCCATTAGAAAAGATTATTCCCGCACTTGTGGCAGGTGAAATTGATGTAGCGGCAACGGCTTATGGGATTACGGAAAGACGTGAAGAAAAAGTTGACTTCACGGTGCCTTACTATTTCAGTTCGTTCGGGGTTGCAACCGCGAAACCAAAGAGCATCCACGCGTGGATGACCTATTTGAAAGATGTTTTTTCATCCAGTTTATTTAAGCCGGTGTTGTTCTTGACGGCCATTCTGATATTTGCCTCCATGCTGTTCTGGCTCTGTGAGAGAAGGAAAGATAGAGAAGAAAAAAGATTAGGGTTTTTCAAAGGCATCGGGAATGCATTTTTGTTGTCGTCGGAAACCATGACAACGGTGGGCTACGGTGAGAATGTTCCTCGATCGAAAATGGGTCGAATTCTGGCATGCGTCTGGATGTTTGTTTCCGTTATCCTGTTGACCTCCTTTACCGCAAGCGTAACCTCTTCCCTCACAACCATACAGCTCCGCAAGACCCTGTACGATCTGGAGGATTTACATCATATCAGGGTGGGTTGTCTTGCTCCTCCGTCAAGGAGCGCGCTCTATCTAGAGAGCAAGGGTATCAAACATCACTCTTTCGATACGGTTCATGCCGCATTAAAAGCCCTTTCCCGACGAAAACTGGATGCTGTTGTTTATGATTTTTCCACCTTACAGTATCTCGTTCATGAAGATTACCGGGAGGAACTCACCGTCCTGTCCCGAACATTCAACCCTAAATTTCTTGCCTTGCCGCTTCCACCGGACAGCCCACTGAGAAGGCCTTTAAACCAAGCCATCCTGGAGGTTATGAAAATGCCTGTCTGGCATCGTATTCTGGTTTCTTATATCGGGAAGGATATCGTTCCATCCATGCTGCCTTTTGTTCAACGGACCGATGGTCAGGATGACCAGAACGAATGAAAAGGGATATGACATTGCCCATGGTTTACAGGAGTCTGATATGCCATCATCCATTTTGATTACCGGGGCTTCCTCAGGGATCGGTAAAGCCCTTGCCTTTGAGCTGGGAAAAAGAGGCTATTCACTGGCTTTGACAGCGCGCTCGGCGGACGCTTTGGAGCAGATCCGAAAGGATATTGTAGCTGCCCATCATCCGCCGATTGTGGCTGTTCGGCCGTTGGATGTGACCGATTATGATGACGTGTTTAAGGTGCTCAATGAAATGGCCCATGAGCTGGGCGGCCTGGACATTGTTTTTGCCAATGCGGGGATCGGGTTGGGCGAAAGGGTAGGGCGCGGTGATTTTGAAAAAATCCGTCGCACCATTGAAGTGAACCTGATCGGCGCCATGGCAACCGTGGATGCGGCAGCCGCTTATTTCCTGGAGAAAGGAAAAGGGCATATTGTCGGTACCAGCTCTGTTGCCGCATTTCGAGGAATGCCGAGGAATTCCGCCTACAGCGCGTCCAAAGCGGGATTTGCCGTCTATCTGGAAACGGTAAGGGTCGAGCTTTACAGAAAAAACATCCATGTAACTGTGCTGTATCCGGGGTACATCGACACACCACTCAATAATATGCTCAAAAAAAGGCCGTTTTTGATATCCGTTGAAAAAGGGGCGGCCATCATTGCTCAATTGATAGAGAAAAAAGTCAAATCTTCAACCGTGCCGGTCTACCCCTGGAATATAGTGGGTCGCCTGATGAAGATGGCCCCCGCTAGCCTTATTGCCAGAATGTAGTTTGTATTGTGCCCCCCGAATTTATGGCTAGCTGACCGTGCCCTCCAACACCTTCCTTTCCCCCCCCGGAGGTGTATAGATCCAGAACAATCGGAGGGTTTCCTGGCCTGTGTTGATAATTTGATGCTTGACGTCGCGTGGCAGGAAAACCACCGATTCGGGACCAACCGGCTCACGCTCTTCGCCAACGAGGACCTCCCCTTCACCGGCGACGATAATCCACGTCTCACTCTCCACGTCGTGGCTATGAAAACTGCTGGCATTCCCGGGCGGAAGGATCGTCATCCCCACAGATAAATCCTCCACACCATC
Organism: uncultured Desulfobacteraceae bacterium; assembly: GCA_964588535.1. GTDB lineage: Bacteria > Desulfobacterota > DSM-4660 > Desulfatiglandales > Desulfatiglandaceae > NaphS2. The sequence goes on along the minus strand of CAZPQA010000074.1, from coordinate 5,256 downwards.
CTGAAGACTCGGCGAGATCAGCACCTTCAAATCTCTTACATGCGGTTCAGGGGTCTGATAGGTGTAGGCATCACTTGATTTTGCAATAATCATCCTCATCCTCCTTTTCTGCTGATGCACCCATGATGTCTCAGACGTGCGGGTTAATGAAACTCAATGAAAGCATTCCGGTCCAGAGGAACGGATGCTTTCATCCGACATACACTGATTCCTCGAAACGGGGAGAGCAGATAGCCAGAAATATTAAACTATTTTTTCCCATATTGCTTATTCTTTGACGTTCTCCTGGAGGGATAATAACGGTATCGCCCACATTTACCACCTGCGGCCCAAGATTTCCAACTTCTACCCTGCCAATACCTTCAAGGATTACATAACGCTCTGTTACGCCTCGCAGGCAATGCCACTTTGTTGTTTTTCCTGGCTCCACGCGCACTCTTGCAATAGATACTGCTGGATCATCAGGCGTATTTGATAGTTCAGTTATGAAACATCCTTCGGCGAAAAAATATTCACGTGAAATGTCATATTTTTTAATGCATGATTTCATAAATCTTTTTCTTTCTGCCCATTACTGAACATGGGTGCCCGATTCACTTTCTTATGGACGATTTCCTGTGAATTGGTCTGCCAAAGCAGCATGAGCATGAGCAGACCTGCTGAGAAACAGATTCCTGCCGATGCCAGTGAAGCGATCCCCGGTTTAATCCATCTGCCGAGTATCAAAAACACGAGTGAATATGAAAAGATATAGAGGGTTACCGGAAAGCCCATCAGTAGAGAATAAAAGGTGAATTGACGGAAAAATACATCTCTGTCTGCCGCCGATGAAAAACGCTTCAGATTGGCTGCCGGATGGGCCAGGAAATCTTTTTTTGGAATTCTTAGAACCGTACCGCTTTCATCGCTCAACAAAAGTTTGCTGCCTGAACAGCTTAAGACAAGATCAACATCTTTGAGGCTTTCTGTTTCGATCCAGTCATGGGTCGATAGGTTTTTCCGCAGTTCGCTTTTGTACGGGCCCTCGGGGATGGCCTCAAGGGTGCAGGTTTTGAGAAGCTTCCGGTCCAGGGGCTTGAGGACTTCGGCCGGGTAAAAGGTGTACTGGTAGTAAAAATTGACAACCCTTTCGCCCAGCGGGTTGGAGAGTAAAAGATGATCCCGAATATTGAAAAACAGATCCCCTTTTATTTGGGGTGCCCACAGAAGCCCCAGCACCATAATCGGGATGATATGCAACAACCCAGTACGCCAGGGTTGTTTTCTGTTTCCCTGGGGCATCCATTTGAGAGTGCTGGCAAACACCACCGGGGGAATCACAACAAAATAAAGACTCGTAAAGGGCGAAAATCCTTTCCAGTTGACGCCCGCTGAAAGTCCCATCCACATAAGGAGCATTAAAACCAGGAAAACGGTTTTGCGCAGGCAAACACGGTCCCATAACCATGCTGCGGCAAATGACAGCAGGCAGATGCCTGCTCCCACACTCAGGGTGAAGAAAATCCCGCCACAGAGGGCGGTGGCCGGTTCTTGAAGACGGCCCATGGTCTGTTGATTGGGAAACGTCAGATATCCGGCCCCATGAATGGCTGTGAGGGTATGGTAAAGCGAGCGGTTGGAAAGATAGACTTGAATGGTGGCGATGGTTTGTGCCAGCGCGAGACCCGTAAGTATGGCCGCGGCAGGGTAGAGTTGGGTTCTCCATTTAAAGGGGGGTGGATTCATGTTTCAAAGGTCTCATCATGTGATTGGTGGTCGCTTTTTGCCGCTGGAGTATAAGACAATCTCCACAAAAATGCAAAAATTGTGCACATCCCACGCTTGATGAATTCCCGGGTTTGCGCTATATCGGTGGATAAAAAGAGGGAGGCCCAAGACGTATGACCCTGCAGATTGCATTGGTGCTGTCCATATTAGGGGTAGCCGTTATTTTTCTGGTAACCGAATGGATGCCCATGGAGGTTGTGGCTCTCCTGGTTCTTGGGTGTCTTGCGGTGACCGGTCTGGTGAGCCCCACCGACGCGCTAAAAGGGTTCAGCAACCCGGCGGTTGTCACGGTCTGGGCGGTGTTCATTTTAAGCGGCGGCTTGACGCGAACGGGTGTGGGGAACATCATCGGCAACCGGGTTGTGAAACTGGCCGGCCGAAACGACAGTCTGCTGGTAATGATTATCATGGTGGTTGCCGGTCTCATGTCCGCTTTTATGAACAATGTGGCCGTGGCGGCACTTATGCTGCCGGCCGTTATGGATATCTGTAGGAGTACTGAACGAAGCCCGTCCACTCTGCTGATGCCCCTGGCATACGGTTCTCTGCTGGGAGGACTCTTGACCCAGATCGGGACACCGCCCAATATTCTGGTGAGTGCCTTGCTTCAAGAGAACCATCTGAAGCCATTTGGACTTTTTGATTTTACCCCCGTTGGCAGTTTCATATTTGTCATCGGTGTGCTGTTCATGACGTTCATTGGACGTCGTCTGTTGCCCAAACATGATTTCCTCAAAGATACCTCCGGAATTCTTGAATCCAATCTGGATTCACAGTATCGGATGGAAGAGCGCATTTTTCGCATGCGGATGCCGCTTACGTCTCCTCTGGCGGAAAAAACCCTGGCTGAGACGCGGATGGGTACGGTGCTGGGGATGGATGTGATCGCCATTACAAGGGAAAACCAGAGTTTGCTGGCGCCGGGCCCCCGGGAACGGTTGCATGGGGGAGACATCCTGGTGTTCAAGGGAAGCCGTGAGAGATTGGAAGGGCTGCGCCTGTGGGAGGAAATTATCCTTCAGATCAAGGGTTTTGAGGGGAACGAAGATTTTTTAAAAGAGATACAGATGGTTGAATTAACCCTCGACCAGGGCTCTTTCATGAACGGAAAAACCCTGAATGAAGTAGATTTTCGAAACCGGTTTGAAGCCATGGTCCTGGTCATTCGTCGCGATAAAAACATTCGACGGGCCAACCTTCAAGATGATGTGCTTCAATCAGGAGACAGGCTTCTGGTCCAGGGAAGCAGGCAGGCCATGGAAACCCTTTGCGGGGAACCGGGTTTCCTGGCTTGTGAGGAAATTGACCCGCAAACATTAAACAAAGATTATCAGCTCAATGAACGCCTGATGCTCCTGACCATCCCTTTGAAGTCGCCTGTGGGGAATAAAGCATTGAAAGACAGCCGACTGGCTGAAGTTTTGGGGATGCGGGTGCTTTGTATTATTCGCAGGAACGGCGCCGTTCGAATGCCCGATGCCCATGAAACCCTTCTGCCCGGGGATCAACTGATCATGGAGGGTCGTATGGGTGCTCTTGATACCCTCCGCGGTTTTCAAACCCTGGAAGGGGAGGGAGATGGCGTACCGGACCTAAAAAATCTTGTTTCAGATAAGATCGGCATGGTTGAAACCGTCCTTTCCCCTCATACCACCCTGGCCGGGAAAACCCTGCGACACCTTCATTTCAGGGAGAAATTCGGTTTGAATGTACTGGCCATCTGGCGCCGGGGAAACGCCTATGCAACGAACTTGCGGGATATGGCCCTTGACTTTGGTGATGCATTGCTGTTGTACGGCCCCAGGGAAAAACTGAAGGTGCTGGGTCAGGAGAGCGATTTTATCGTACTGACGCAATCGGCCCAGGAATCTCCGCGTCTTAATAAAGCCCCGCTCTCTTCCATCCTCATGGTGGCCACCTTTGTTCCCGTCATTCTGGGCTGGATACCCATTTATATCGCCACAGTGATCGGAGCGGCCTTGATGGTGCTTTTTCGGTGCTTGACCATGGAAGAGGCCTATCGTGCTATTGAGTGGAAGGCCGTTTTTCTGATCGCGGGGATGTTCCCCCTGGGAACTGCCCTGGATCAATCCGGCGCTGCCAGATTCCTGGCAGAAGGTGTGGTGACTGCTGTAGGACCCTTTGGACCTACAGCAGTATTGCTGGCCCTGTTGCTGTTGACCTTTCTGGCCACCTGCGTCATCCCCACGGCAGCTCTGGTGCTGCTTCTGGCTCCTATTATTCTGAATACCAGCCAGCAGTTGGGTATCTCGCCTTACGGGTTTATGATGGCCATGGCCATGGCGGCATCCGCCAGCTTCATGACACCCATCTCCCACCCGGCGAACATTCTGGTGATGGGTCCCGGAGGGTATCGCTTCAAGGATTACATGAAAGTGGGGGGGCTTCTGACCTTGGTGGTTTTGATTATCATCATGGTGGTGGTGCCTCTGTTCTGGCCCCTCACGCCGCTGCCCGGACGGTAGGGGTACTCCTTGTGGGTACCCACAAACAAAGGGCAACCACAAGGGATTGCCCCTACGGTTATAGGGAAATCAAAATAAGAGAGGAAAACAAAAAAACATGCGTGTGATGACCTTTAACCTCCGTTTTGAAAACGATCAGGATGGCAGCAATGCCTGGAATTACCGACGTCATTTGGTGGTGAAATTGATTGAGCAGTATGCGCCCGACATCCTGGGAACCCAGGAAGGGCGTTTGTCCCAGTTGGATTATCTCCAAGAGCGTCTTTCCGGCTATGGCATGCATGCCCCTTCACGCGTGCTGGACGACACCTGCCAGTACCCCACCCTGTTTTTTAAAAAAGACCTGTTTCGAATCTTGGAAGGCGACGAATTCTGGCTCTCCAAAACACCCGAAATCCATCGCAGTAAAAACTGGGACAGCGCTTTCCCCCGCATGCTGAGCACTGCCACAGTGGAATTTCTGGAATTCGGACAGGTTTTTTCAGTGGCTGTAACCCATCTGGATCACATGGGCCGGATGGCCCGCGTAAAACAAGCCGAACTCATCGCCCGATGGGCTCACAAAAAAGCTGTTCCAGTGATTCTCATTGGGGATTTCAATGATGGGCCGGATTCAGACGCCCATGCGGCCCTGGCAAACGAAGAAACCGGGCTTTCAGATTCCTGGCAGGCCCTGGGCCATCCCGAAGGGAAAGAGAGTTTCACGCACCATGCCTTTACCGGAACACCGCAGAAAAGCCGAATCGACTGGATATTGACCACCGTTCCGCCACACATTGTGGATGCTCGGATTATTCACGACCAGTTTGAGGGACGGTACGCTTCAGATCATTTCCCTTATTACGTTGATGTTTCGTGGCACGATTAGTTGGGTCCGTATTCCCTTATCATGGGCGTCAGAAAACCGTGGACTCATCCCATACGGGCTCGCGTTTTTCCAGAAATGCCGTAAACCCTTCCGTTGAATTGGTGCTGACACCGGCCACGGCCATCATCTCCTTGG
>CAZPQA010000073.1:0-17660 GCA_964588535.1 uncultured Desulfobacteraceae bacterium | reverse complement strand
TGGTGGAAAAAAAGGAAATCGAGCCCCCTGCCCCAACCCCTGAACCGGAGGTCATTACGCAGAAGGTCTCAAAAAAGACCACATCCATTCGAATCAAGGCCAAAGGGCCCGGCACAATTACCCTGAAATACGACAACTGGCTGAAAGTCCCCTATTACTGGAAACTCGTCGATCCAGAAACCGGTGAGGAAAAGGCCCGCTTTCGAGGCCTCGGGGATCAGCTGGTCCCGCCCGGGGAATATCAGATCGTCTGGCGGCAGAACCAGCATGCAAGCGGCGAAGTCACACTCGGTGAAGTGATCTCTGTGGAATCGAGGAAAACCACCGAAGTCATCCTCAAAACCGGCATTCAGCCCGTAACACCAAATTGGGTCAAACGACCCCGGTTTTGGGGATTGAAGGACCCCGCCACCCAGAAAGTGATCGCACAATTTGAACCGCTGGAGGCCCAGCTTGTGCCGTCAGGAGAATACGACCTGATATGGCGGCAGGATGAGCACGGATCGGGCACCTTGGCCTTGGAAAAGGTAAACATCCAGCCCGACAAGCTCAACGATGTAGAAGTAGCAACGGCCCTGAACCCGGTGCCTGCAGAATGGGTCCCCGGGAGACTGCGATACTGGGAACTTCATGATGTAAAAACCGGCAAACCGGTGGCCCATTTCAGGTTGGGCCTATTACCCCAGCTGGTCCCACCGGGTACCTACCGGTTCATCTACAAGAAAAACGAACACCAGAGTTCCAACTCCGATTTGGGAAACGTGACCATCGAAAAGGGAAAGATGAATGATTTTCCCATCCATACCGGTGTCAAACTGGTTCCGCAGCCCGGCATCAAGCCGCCTTATAAGATTGAATTCATTGAATTGAACGACAAGGGAGAAGCCATTCGAACCGTGTTCATGCAGCGATCATTCGACCCCATGCCGCTGAAACCCGGCACCTATAAAATCACTTATCGGCAGGAAGAACACGGCAGCAGCACCCTGACCCTGGTGGACGCTTTCGAGCTTCCCGTCGGGGCCCTGGTTGAGGTGGAAATGTAAATGCTTAAACTCTGAAGTCAGGCGCCGTTAAATAGAGACTATATTCCTGCCATCAAATTCTGTTTTCGGTCGCCGTCGATTTCTGAATGTTCACAAATCTTCTTCAAAAGATCCTCTTTAATTTGCACGGTTCCTATACCGCAACCGAGTTTAGTACGGTTGCCGGTTTTTCGGGGGCCATGAGGAACCAGCAGTGCAATCGGGATGTTGCGCTTGCATATGGCAATTGCTTGACCCTTTTCTACGAAGCTAAGGAATTTGCTGAGATTATCTTTTAGTTGCCCGATGTTTACTTTTTTCATGGCTAAAACATAGGCCAAAAACCTGGCCATATCAACGAAATAAAGCCCACCCCGGCAAACTATCTGTCGAAAAAAGGTAGTAGGGTTCTATTTGCTGCAAACTTAACAACCTAACAGCGTCCCATTCTCTCCAGACTTATCAAATGGAACAATCGATTTCGGCGCATTCCGAAATTTTTCTCAAAAGGTCTCTCTTTTTTATGGGCTTGGATAGATAATCGGTGCAGCCCGCATCCAGGCATTTCTGTCTGTCCTCCCTGAGCGCATGGGCTGTGAGCGCAATAATCGGCGTAGCGTCTCTTCGATTCTCATCTTCCCATTTCCTGATCTCCCCAGTCGCGGTATAACCATCCATCACCGGCATCCGCATATCCATCAAAACGAGATCGTAACCTCCCGAGATAAATTTTTCCAAACCGATCCTGCCGTTTTCAGCCACCTCTATCTTGTGGGGCGCCTTTTTCAGAAAGGCCTTGACCACAATCTGATTTTCTTTTGCATCTTCCACCAGGAGTATATTTAGGGGTGGAACCTCCAGCGCCTCTTTTGGCTTTGGCCCCTCTGTCGCTTTGTCGACAGCCGGTTTTTCTTTCCCCTCAGGCTCACGGTCAATGCCGAACCGCGCAGTAAAGAAAAACGTACTCCCTTTTCCCGGTTCGCTCTCAATCCAGATTTTGCCCCCCATCATCTCCACAAGCCGCCTGCATATGGTCAGACCCAGGCCGGTACCGCCATATTCACGGGTGGTGGAGGAGTCCGCCTGGGTGAAACTTTCGAAAATCGATTCTCGTTTCTCCTTGAGGATGCCAATCCCGCTGTCCCGGACTGAAAATTGTAGCACCACTTCTTCCCTTCCGGATTCAGGATCAATGATTTGAGCTGTGTCGCAGGCGGTTCCGCAATCCGCATTCCGCAATCCGCATTCAAGCGTGATTTCCCCCTCACTTGTAAACTTGACAGCATTTCCCATAAGATTGATCAGGATCTGTCTCAGCCTGACTGGATCCCCCATGAGATGAACCGGCGTATCCGGCACAAGACGGAAAAGAAGTTCCAGATCCTTCTCATGGGCTTTAAGGGCCATGACCTCGCAGGTCCTCTCCACTAAATCAAGGAGATCAAAGGACGCTTCTTCCAGGGACAACTGCCCGGCTTCTACTTTTGATAGATCCAGGATGTCGTTGATGAGGTTAAGAAGAGAATCCCCTGCATTTCGAAACACCCGGACATATTTCTTCTGCTCATTGTCCAGGGGGGACTCCCAGAGAAGATCGGCCATACCCAGGATGGCGTTCATGGGCGTCCGGATCTCATGGCTCATACTGGCAAGGAATTCGCTCTTGGCCTTCGTGGCGGCTTCCGCCTCTTCTTTGGCCCTGCGCAACTGCTCCTCACTCTCTTTAAGCGCAGCGGTACGATCCAGCACCAGTTGTTCCAGATGGTCTCGATGCCTGGCCAGTTCCATCTCCGCTCTCTTCATCTCCGTAATATCCCGGATCATGACGAATATCCCAACCAGCTTCTCTTCGTGATCCATCAGGGGAGCGCTGGTGATCTGAACGTCCAGCAGCTTCTCCTCTTTGGTGAGACGCTGACTGTCTATGAACATCCTCTCCCCTTTTACGGTGCGCTTGACCGCGTCTATGGTTTTTTCAGCCTCATGGGGGGGCACAAAATCCAGGCGTTTACCGGCCAGTTCCTCGAAAGACCATCCAAAGAGGTCTGTAAAGGCCGGGTTGACATAAGTGACCTTCCCTTCCTGGTCGTAGGCCGTTATGGGCACGGGAGAGGCATCCATAATCAGCTTATAACGTTCCAGACTCTCTTGCAGCGCCAGTTCGGCCTTCTTACGGTTGGTTGTATCCGTAACAAGATTTTCATAATATGAGAGATTGCCATCCGAATCATGGACACTTCTCGAAGTAACAGAGACCCAGATTGCGCTCCCATCCTTTCGGTAGCGCTTCGTTTCAAACCCAAGAACCTGGCCCTCCTTTTCAACAATACGCTGAAGTTGTTTTCGGTCTTCAGGATGGACATAGGTCATTGCTGCAAGGTCGGTGATGGAAGAGATCAAATCATCCGGCGAGTCGTAACCGAAAATCCGGGCAAAAGCCGGGTTCGCCATGAGAATACGGCCATCAGGCGTCGAATGAGAGATCCCCTCAACGGCATTTTCAAAAAGGCTTCGGTATCTCCCTTCAGATTCGGAAAGCCTTTTATAGGCATTGGAATTCTCAATGGAGGCTGCGGCCTGGGAGGCGAGGAGCCGAAGCACATGCACACGATCGGGTGTGAAAGCGCCTGATATCCGGTTGTTTTCCAGGTACAAAACACCGACCAGGCGACCCAGGTGAACAATGGGGAGACAAAGGATGGACCGGGGTCTGTGCTGCAACACATATTCCTCCCGGGTAAAACGGCCTTCAACGGCCGCTTCATTCAAAACGACTTCCTCCCTGCTGCGGGCGGTGTATTGGACGATGCTCCGGGAGAGGTCCCCGCATTCATCAAGCAACACCGATTCCAGTACGACCTCCTCATGAATGTCCGTCTCAATGCGGGCTTCAATTATCAGACTGCCATCTTCATCCAGAATCAGGAACCCTTTTTGAGCACCGGCGTTTTCAATCAAAATCCCCATCAACTGCTTGAGCAAGCGATCCATGATGATTTCACCCGAGATGACCTGTGAGGCTTTCACCACCGACGTCAGGTCCAATATCTCTGAAGAAACTGTTGAGCTGCCCGTGTCTGAGGTCTGCCCTGCCTTTCCGGCAGCATCCTTTCTTTCGGGTCTTTCCATCAATAAACTGCCGTATCTCTCGTCCAAATCCTGAACCTTGGCGGTTGCCCCCCAGCGGAAATAGAGATAGCGCGCCTCTTTCATATAAAGACCGGCAATTCTCCCCTTGTCTTGCTCTATATAGCACTTGGCTGCCAGTTCATTGGCCAGGGCCTCATCACACAGATACTCATTTTCACGCGCCGTTTTAATGGCCTGATCAAAACGGATTTCCGCCTCCTGAAACTTTCCTGAAAGCCGGGCCATCTCTGCCTCCATCAGTCTTCTGAGGTGTTCAAAATTGACCGGGCAGTGCTCGGCCCATCTGCACATCTGCCGGTATTCTTTTTTCATGCGTTTCCAGGCGGAGCGCTTATCGTTGGCTTTCATCTCCGGCACATGCGCTGCCAAAATCAAGAAAGCGTAGAGACAAAAATCGACATTAATCGGTACCGAAATGACCGCCTTAATCCATTTATCAGCTTCCCATAAGCAGCGTAAGGCTTTGGAGTTGTCATTATAAAGGAAGCAGGTGCGAAGTTTGTAAATATAGTAAACACCGAGTCCCGATGGGAAATGCTTCATTCTATGTAAGCATTCGGTTTCCTCAAATTCAGCATCACTCAGCGATAAGCGATCGTTGGTACGGCCTTGAAGGTTTGAAAGAAATTGATGAATAATCTTGTTGATATCCCAAAAATCTTGATAGCGGATTTCGACCATGATGGAGAGAATTTTTTTTATCTTCCGGAGCGCAATCTCAATATTCGTTTGGATTTCCCAGGCGGTACCATTAAAAGCCGCATAGGCCGTATATCTGAACTCTCCGGATTGCATACCTATTTCAACCGCTTTTGAACACTCAGGGGCAAGGGTTTTCCAGTGATGATTCCAATGATGAATAAACATGCCGTATATACACTGGACCTTGCAATCCATTTCGAGACTATCGAAGCGCTCATTAAGTTTTAGGCCCAGTTTTGCGAATTCATATCCTGATTTTAAATCCCCCAAAATGAAACCCAAGATAGCACCATAAAAATTATAGGCAAAGCCGGAAGGAAAGGCGTTGCCATGGCGCATGGAGTACTGCGCCTGTTTGATGGCAGTTAAGGCCGTTAAATTATCATCTCCACCCAGATATGCAGCAGGACCCGTTTCCATCAGGATGGTCAGGGCCAGCTGTTTTTCAGGATCGGATAGCATGGGCAAATTGATTATATCGGCAATTTTGCGCCTGCCCAAAGCCCATTTGGCCCGCATGACTTCCTTAAAAACGGCAAGCCTGGTTGCCTTGGCGGGCATTTTAATACCCAAAAGGGACAATCCCTGTTTGGCTTGCTGAATTGCACGTTCCAGTTTTCCTAAGATCGTATACTGGATCAATCGCATACGAAAAATGTCGGCTTTTTCCAAGCGGGTCCTGGCATGCGTCAGCAGGATATCGCTCTGTGTTTCCCCCAGCTCGACCTCGCCGCAAATATAGGCGCACTCCGCCGAGGCTTTAAAAATCTCGAAAGTCAAGTTGTATTCTTTTTCCCATGGATTGGGGGGCAGCAGTTCCATGGCCGTGGTAAAATATTGAAGCGCCGGCCGGTAGGCGATGGATGCTTTGGCCTTTTTGCCTGCCATTAGATTCAACCGCACCAACTCCATCCGCTCCTTATCCTCTTGAATCAACGTTCGGCCTTCGTTCAACTGCCGAACAATTTCGATCACTTTTTCTTCCAGCTCCGTCGCCTGGGTGTCGCGCAGCATTAACCGGCCGATTTGCAGATGAACCTCATTTTTGCGCTCATCCGCGATCAGGGCGTAGGCGGCCTGCTGGACCCGGTCGTGCTGAAACCGGTAGCTGATCCCGAAATCAGACCTTTGGTCCGGCTTGTCGGGAGGCAGATCGGGTGCCGGAAGACCTCCGCTGGCAACTCCGACATGAAACAGGCGGTACTGATCGCTCAAGGGCACAATGATCTCCTGTTTCACCGCCTCCAACAGTATCCGGGCAGTTTGCGGAGGGGATTGTTCCTCTATGAGGGAAAGTGTTTTCAAATCAAAGTTGCTTCCAATACAGGCCGCCATTTGGAGGGAATTTTGTGTATCCGTCGGCAGTTTCTTGAGACGGTTGATCATGAGTTCCACAACGTTCTCACTGATCTCAATAGCATCGATTTTTTCCGGTTCCCAATCCCAGCGCCCCTTTTCGTGGACGAAATGAAAACAGTTTTCCCGGTATAGATTCTTGAGCAATTCATTGACAAAGAAGGGGTTCCCATTTGTCTTTTTGAATATCAGTTCCGCTAACGGTCGGCTGCGTTCAGTTTCGCAATGCAGGGTATCGGCAATAATGCGGTTGACGGTGGAAAGGCCGAGGGGATCGAGAAATAATTGCAGAAGCAATCTGTTTGAGGTTGTTTCACACTTTTGGACTTCATCGATGGTCATCATCAAGGGATGCCCGTCATGCACTTCATTGTCCCGGTAAGCGCCGATCAACAAGAGATGCCGAATTTCCGCGCTACCCATAAAACTCTCGATCGATTTGAGTGTGGGCACATCGCTCCATTGCAAGTCATCAAAAAAAATCACCAGGGGGTGCTCTTTTCGGGCAAATACGTTGACAAAATTGCGAAATGTCATCTGGAAACGGTTCTGGGCCTCGGTAGGATTCAGTTCCTGTACGGGCGACTGCTTGCCGATCACACGTTCCAATTCAGGCACCAATTCAATAATGATCTGACCATTGGGTCCTAAAGCTTCAAGTAGTTTCTTTTTCCAAAGCTCCAGGCGGTCGCCGGGCTCGCTGAGAAGCTGCCCCACCAATCCTCGAAATGCCTGGGCAAGGGCGCTATAGGGAATATTTGTCTGAAATTGATCAAATTTACCTTCAATGAAATAGCCTTGCCTTTCCACAATCGGCTTATGAACTTCACTGACCAGGGATGATTTGCCCACACCGGAATAGCCGGCCACCAGCATCAGTTGTGTATGGCCTTGGGCGACCGTTTCAAAGGCATTCATCAAGGCAGCCACTTCCTGCTCACGGCCGCAAAGCTTTTGGGGAATATGAAATCTCTCAGACACATCCCATTGACCCGGTGTGAAGTTTTCAATCATACCTCTGTCTTGCCACTGTTTCCAGCATACTTCCAGGTCTCTTGTCAAACCGAGCGCGCTCTGATAACGATCCTCTGCGTTTTTCGCCAGGAGTTTATAAAGGATTTCTGTGATCGCTTCCGGGATTTCAGGATTGACTGTGCGGGGATCGATGGGGGCTCTCGCCAAATGGCAATGGACCCACCCCATCTTATCTTCCGCATGAAACGGGAGGGTGCCGGTGAGCAGCTCGTATAACGTGATGCCAAAGGAATAAAAGTCCGTACGGAAGTCCACCTCCCGGTTCATCCGGCCGGTCTGTTCCGGCGACATATAACGCAGGGTCCCTTCCAGGATATCGGGATTGCAAGCTTCAGGATTTTCCCGCGACAACTCGGTGGCAATACCAAAATCGATGATTTTGACCTGATCAGCTTTTGGATTCCAGACGATATTGGATGGGTTGATATCCTTGTGCATCACATTATGCTGATGAATCTGTCCTAGGATATCTGTAATCCGGATGCTCAGGGGTAAAAAATCGGTCAGCGTCATAGGGCCTGACACAATAATCCGGTCTAAAGATTCACCGCCGAAATCCTCCATGACCATGACCAGGCTGTTGCCGGGCTTTTCCAGACTATATGCCCGAATAATACCTTCCAAATTCAATGAACCGGGTATCCTGTATTCGTGATTAAAGCGGGCAAGCTCTATGGGTGTGGGGTAGTTCTTGTTCAGCAGCTTTAGAACGACAGGTCTTTTATCCGACTTTCGTTGTCCGCGATATACAAGCGAATTCATGCCTTCATAGAGCTTTTCGGTGACATCATAGCCTGGAATCGAGACCATCCCTTGTTTCATTTAGACAGATCCTTACACTAATTAATATTAGGAATGCTTCGATTTCAGAAGACGTTTGATCCGCGCCAGCAGCCTTGCCTTGTGAATCGGTTTCTGGATCCAGTCATCGGCACCCACGTTGAGCGCCTTGACCTCCGTCTCTTCGGTATCCGTCGACGTGAGCATAATGGTTGGAATAAGGCTCAACTGAGAATGGCTTTTGAGCTTCTCGATGAATTCAAGACCATTCATCTCCGGCATCTTGTAATCGACCAAAATCAGGTCCGGAGGATTTTCGAAGATCCTGTTCAAGGCGTCTTTCCCGTTTTCCACCGGAATCACTTCATAGTATTCGGATTCGAGTACTTTTCCTGCATACCGCCTGATGGCCTCGTCGTCATCCACGATCATAATCCTGTCGCGTCGAATAGCTGCCGGTGGTCTTTCGCCCTTCTCGGAAAGGGAAACCTGTGGATCCGGGGGATGTTCAACAGGCTTCTCGGTCTTCGGCTTGGGCGGTATTGAACCGATGGGAGACGTATCCGAGGGTGGCGCCGTCCGCATGAGTTCTTCAAGGGTCGTCATGCCCCGACCGGCCTTTTCGAATCCATCTTCCGTCATGGATTTCATGCCGGCCTTTCGGGCCCCTTGCAGTATTTCCCGGTCAGCAGCCCCCTCACTGATCAAAGCACCGATCTCATCCTTGACCACCAGCAATTCATAGACACCGACCCTGCCTTTATATCCGGTCCCCTGACATTCCGCGCACCCTTTCCCATTCTTGAATTCATGAAAAGAACTGCCTCCGAAGCGCGTTAGCAATGTGGAACTGACCTCCGTGACGGCACTGCACGCATCATGAATTTTGCGCACCAGCCGTTGCGCAACCACACCTGTGAGGCTGGCAGCGATGACGTACGGCTCAATGCCGATATCTTTAAGGCGGGTAACGGCCCCTACCGCATCATTGGTGTGAAGGGTGCTTAATACCAGGTGGCCTGTCTGGGCGGCCTGAAGGGCGATGGCGGCGGTTTCCAGATCCCGGATCTCCCCGATCATCACCACATTGGGGTCCTGGCGAAGCAGGGATCGCAGACCCTTTGCAAAGGTCAGTCCCCTTGCCGGGTTCACCTGGACCTGGTTGATCCCGTGGATGGAATATTCGATGGGGTCTTCGATGGTAACAATATTGATTTCAGGCGACAGAAGACGTTGTAAAACGGCATAAAGGGTCGTGGTCTTCCCGCTTCCCGTGGGACCGGTCACAAGAATCAGACCCTGGGGCATGGACAAGAGGCGCTCAAATTCCGCCAGATCCTCCTCCCGCATGCCAAGCCCTGAAAGCGCCATGGCGCCCTGGCTTTCAAGAATCCGGATGACCACCTTTTCCCCATAGAAGGTGGGCAGCAATGATACACGAAGATCGTATACATTTTCCCCGATCCTCACCCGTGAACTGCCGTCCTGGGGTTTTGCCCGAATGGTGATGTCCAGGCTGGCCATGATCTTGATCCTCGAAACAACAGCGGCCTGGGCGCTTTTGTCGAATGCCATGATATCCCGCAACATGCCGTCAATACGATACCGTACCGCCACATCATCTTCCTGAGGCTCAATGTGTATGTCGCTGGCCCTTTTCCTGACGGCATTTAAAATAACCCCGTTCGTCAGCTGGCGGATGACCCCGCCCTTGGCGGCCTTCTCCAGCTTTTCAGGACTGATGTCCCCGGGATCATCGATCTCCTCAATAACATTGATGAGATCGACCCGGTATTCCCCTGTTTCAACGTCCTCCATATAATCTTCATCGGGGGGATAGGAACGCACAAGGACATCCAGGATTTCCTGCTCCAGGGCCACGGTGGCGCGAACGCGATGCCCGGAAGCAAAGGAGACTTCGTCCATGGCTTCGTAGTCGATTGGGTTATTCATGGCAATGACAAGACTGCGGTCTTTCACAATCAGGGGAACCAATCGCCTTTTGAAGCAAAGCTTTGCTGGGAGAAGGCCCAATACCTTCGGATCAATCTTCTTATTTTTCAAGCTGATCATCGGGATGCCGAGCTGTTTGGACAGGGTCTGGCAGATATCCAATTCGGACACCCATTCCATTTCAATAAAAATTTTCCCGATGCGTTTCCCGGTCTGGTTTGCGATCTTCAAGGCCTTCTGGATCTGTTCCTCACTGACCAACCCGGCTTCCTGAAATATCTCGCCAAGCCTTTTCCGTTTCATAATGCATCCTCATATAAGCCGAAAGCTCATGGCGCATAGCTCATGACTGATAGTTCATTGCTCTTTTCACCTTTGACCTTTCAACTTCAACCTTCTTCGTATACCACCTCTACCACTTCGATGTATCTTGAGAGTTCCTTCAATTTCGTCCCGATTTCATCAAGATCTTTTCCTTTCGCGGCCTGTTCAAGGGATTTTCCCATCTCTGAAACGGCATCAAACCCGAAGGCCTCCCCGCTTCCTTTCATGCGGTGTCCTGCATCTTCGATGGTTTCAAAGTCATTCTCTGTCATGGCCTTTTCGATCGCTTCCGTATACTCCCTTACCTGTCCCAGATACCAGGGAATCTCGTCAGCGATATCGGGGTCTGCGTGGACCACGATTCTTTCTTCCTCCATCGAATTTTCCTCCTGTCTGTTTCAAGAACTCGCGGAATATTCCTGTATTTTCTTCAAAAGATCCGCCTTCTTCAAAGGCTTGGCTAAATAATCGGTACAGCCCGCATCGAGGCATTTCTGCCTGTCCTCCCTGAGCGCATGGGCCGTCAGGGCAATGATCGGAATAACCTCTCTCTTGTTCTCCTTTTCCCATTTTCTGATCTCCCCGGTGGCGGTATAGCCATCCATCACCGGCATCCGCATGTCCATCAAGACCAGGTCATAATCACCTGACAAGAATTTATCGACGCCGATCCTGCCGTTTTCGGCGACATCAATGGTATGGGGGGTCTTCTTCAGAAAGGCCTTGACCACAATCCGGTTTTCTTTGGCATCTTCCACCAGAAGGATATGCAGGGGACGGACTTCGGGGGCTGCTTCCATCTTTTGATCCTGCGCGACCTCTTTCGGCTTTTTGATGTCTCGGGGAGTCTTGTCAATGCCGAAGCGGGCGGTAAAAGCAAAAGTACTTCCCTCCCCTTCCCGGCCCTCTACCCAGATCTTCCCATCCATCAACTCCACCAGGCGCTGGCAGATGTTGAGTCCAAGACCCGTCCCGCCATACTTCCGGGTGGTGGAGGAATCGGCCTGGGTGAAACGCTCGAAAATGGCTGCCTGCTTGTCTTCGGGGATCCCGATGCCGGTGTCACGAACTGAGAACCGGAGCGCCACTTCTTCCATTTTGGAATTTGAATCCCTGGTTTGAGTCGCTTCATGTACAGTTCCCGGTTCCCCAGTCCACAGTCCGCATTCAAGTCTGATTTCCCCTTCATGTGTGAATTTCACTGCATTTCCCACTAGATTAATGAGAATCTGTCGCAATCGTACCGGATCGCCCACAAGCTGGGTGGGCACATGGGGCTTGACCCGGCAGATGAGGGCAAGCCCTTTTTCATCGGTCTTGAGGGCCATCAACTCGCAGGTACTTTCGATGAGTTCCTGCAAATCAAACGAGGTGTGCTCCAGCACCAGTTGGCCCGCTTCAACCTTGGAAATATCCAGGATGTCATTGATGATATCAAGCAGGCCCTGTCCCGAATTTCGGGATATGCGGACGTATTTCTGTTGTTCAGGATTGAGCGGGGACTCGGAAAGAAGCTCGGCCATCCCCAGAATGGCGTTCATGGGCGTTCGGATTTCATGGCTCATGCTGGCCAAGAAATCGCTTTTTGCCCGATTGGCCGCCTCTGCCGCTTCCCTGGCCTCACGGGTGGCCTTGTACAGGAGGGCATTGTCCAGGGCAATGGATGCGATCCCGGCAAACCGGGTCAGAATTTCAATATCTTCTTCGCCGAAGATGCGGTCCGTCTGGGAACTTGTGATGGCAATGACCCCCAGGACCTGCCTCTCGGATTTGAGGGGTACGGCTATTGCGGCGCCGAAATAGCCGTTTTTCATTTTTTCGCTATGCCCCTGCCATGTTGCATAATCTTCAAGGACCTTCGGTTCTCCCGTTTGCCAGACCTTCCCGCACAGACCTTCCCCGGGGTCCAATTGCGTTCCGATATATTTTACGAAACTGCCAATGCCCACTTTCAGTTCCAGATGATCGGCAGCGGGGTCGGCCATGTAGAAAAGACCGTCGGTCGAGTCCAGGAGCTGTGCCGCGCGTTTGATGAGGGTCTCGAGCAGATCAGTCAATTCTCTGCGACCGATGAGACCCAGCGTGGTCTGGTGAAGAGCGGACAAATATTCATTGTGCCGTTTGAGCATTTCTTGTGCATGATGACTCTCCGTGATGTCTTCCTGGATCATCATATGATCGCCTTTACTCAATGCCACATGCCAGAAGAGGACCATTTTTTTTGAACCATCTTTGCAGGTGACTTCAAATGTTCGGTTGACAATTTCACCCAATTTTACGGCTTCCAAGGAGAGTTTCCATTCCGATACAACCGCCTTTCGATAGGTCGGGTCCGGAAAAGCTCTGCGGAGCCAGTCTCTGCCGGTGGGTACATCTTTGAGCACATAACCGAACATATCAGTAAAGTTGGCATTGATGTACGCCCATCCGCCATCACCACGAATCATCGCGATGCCCAGGGGTGCTTTCTCGATGAGCAGCCTGAACCGCGCCTCGCTCTCCAAAAACGCCTTCTCCGCCTGTTTACGTTCGGTGATTTCCCCGGAAAGATTGAGGTTCGCCTGGGTTAGTTCCTGAGTTCTTTCGTTCACAAGCTGTTCGAGATTTTCGTGGTGCCTTGCCAGCTGCTCCACCATGGTGTCAAATTCGTTGGCCAGGATGCCGATCTCATCTTCCCGCTGTATGCCGCTTCGCACTTCCAGATCCCCTTTCTGCACCTGGAGCGCTACCTGGGAAAGGTGCTCGATGGGCCGGAGAAACCTTTTCAGAAAAAAGCTCCCTATAATAAGAGAGGCGATAAAAGCAATAATCGAGCTCAAAAGCATGCGCTTGGCAAGTAGTCTCGAATTATCAGACAGCTCTTCCGTATACACGGATGATCCGATAAACCAGTCAAGGTCCTTAAAATAGGAAACCCAGCTGATTTTATCATACACATAATTGCCCGGATCGGTCGGGCGGTCCCACATATAGGCCAGTTCATTATCTTCCCGAAGAGCGGTTGCCGCCAGTTCAATGGCCAGGGATTCCCCCGTAAGGGGGTCTTTGATATGCTCGAAGTTGATCCCTTCCAGCTTCGGGTTGGGGTGGATGATCATGTTCATCTTGGAATCGAAAATATACATGTAGCCGGTCTTGCCGATGACAATTTGGTTCATCATGGTTCGCAACTGCTCTATGAGGCTTTTCTTCTTGCGATTGACCTCTTCCTCAATATCGTCAATATAGACTCCAGTGCCCAACACCCAGTCCCACGGCTGAAAGACTCTGGCATAGGCCAGTTTTTCAGAGGGCCTATTTTTGCCGAGCCGGTGCCACCAGTAATTGATAAATGCTTCATCCATGATCCTCGCCTCACCCACCATTAAACGGACCATGTGTTTTCCGTAGAAACCCCGGAGTCCGGAACAATCTTTACCGTGAAGTTTGTCATCAGGATGGCAGACCATCACATAATCGAAGTCAGAAATAAAAACATAATCGTTTTTTCCATACCGCATGTTGCGAACATTTCGAATGACCCTGTCCTGGATCCGGGCTATTTCCCCGGCATCGGCTTCAAATGCCGCCTTGTATTCCGTATCCACATATCCGTAAACCACCGATACGATATCCTTCATTTCCTGTTTTTTCATCTGAAGGGCAAATTTCCGATATTGCTCTATTTCCTGGTACTTGACCGCCACCATATTGCGCACGCGGTCCAGCTGAGAGATGGCGAATTTCTTCTCCATCCGATAGGTGATCTGCCATGTGAGAGGGATACAATAGAGTGCAATGGAGAGGGAACAGAGCCCGACAATCAGGAGCACCACAAGGATGCCTTTGACCCAGAGCCTTGATTTGAACTTTGCTGCCAGCACGGCGTCTCCTCAATAAAGCGAAATCGGCCCGCCGGACAAAAATGGCCAGGGTAACCCCGGGTCCTACATCATGACATTACGGCAATAAAAAACGCCCCCGCATTTCTGCTAAAGGGCGTTCTGTTTCTTTATTACCGTCTCGAAGGTTATAAGAACCAGTTGAAAGACATGGACCCGTATGGTAGCGCCTGGTCATGTTTGCTCTGCTGACCTTGGATTTAGGTGAAAATAAGATCTCCTTTTCAGCAGCGGACTGTAACGAAATACTAACGGGTCGTCAAGGAAAAACCAGTCTAAAATTACTTATTTTTTCTCTCTTCAATACCGGCCTTGAATTGATCCCAGAAGTCCCGGGTTGTGTCTTTTGACATGGCGCCCCATCTCTTTTCAAAGTATGAGGTGGGCAACTTATCCTGCCAGGGTTCCCAGGGGTCTTTTCCTTCTTGTATGGCCTCCAGGATGTCATTCAGGAAAATGGCAATGTTGCCCATTTCTTCTTTTGGCAAATATGAATCGGCACCCTCTTTGACAGATCGGAGCAGATTACCCGGCGTAAACGCATGGGCCGTCAACATCACAGCGGGGACATCCTTTTTGTTGGCAATCTCCAGGAGACCATAGCCGTTAACCCCCATGATATCCAGAATGGTCATGTCAAAATGTTGTGATTCCAACAGATATTTGGCTTCTTCAAACGTGGAAGCCTTGACAACATCACACATTTCCAGCAGTTCTTCCAATATCTCCAGTACATCAGCCTCATCATCTACTATGAGAATCTTCTTTCCATCCAACAGGGGTTGCTCCGACATAACCATAACTCCTCACGCCATTTTCCCAGTTTCACCCGGACTCTAGCCGGGGATCTTGATCCGCTTCATGGCCTGGTCCATCAACAGCTGGTACCCGCTCTTTTTACCGAGTAAAGACTCCTTTTTGCGTTGACTCCAGACGGTCTCCGGACGGGCCTGAACAATAAATACGCTTTCCGGAAAAGAAAAGTCCCCATCAATGGCCCACTCAATATCCATGGCCCGGCCATAATGGGTCTCAATATTCTTGGCAATTCCCAGTAATTTTCGAATTTCCGAATCTTCCAGGCAGCACCTGTTCTGCATGTCCTCTTCCACGTCCACGTCTGTCACTTCTCCACCTTCGGGATCATGGACACACTTGATATGCTTCAGAGATATGGTCCTTTCACCAATCTCCCGTGTCACCTTATCGACCACAAACTTGTCAGGATTTACCGAGCCGGAAACCACCGTCTCCCCCAGCCCCCAACTTCCTTCAATCACGACCTTTGACGGATCACCATTTGTGGGGTTCAGGGTAAACATGACGCCTGCAGCCTTTGAATTGACCATTTTCTGAACGCCTACACTGATCAATACCTTCTCATGGGGAAAGTCGTTCTTATTTCGGTAATCAATGGCGCGCGCTGTGTAAAGGCTGGCCCAGCACCTGCGGACACGGTTGATAATATGATCTTCTCCGATGACCCACAGATAGGTATCCTGCTGTCCGGCAAAACTGGCATTGGGCAGATCCTCAGCCGTGGCGCTCGATCGAACCGCTACGGGCACGTCTTCCATACGGCATTTCCTGCACAGTTCAAAATAGCCTTGACGGATTGCGGCTTTGATGTCATCGTTCATGGGTGTTTTTTCGATGATGGTTTGAATTTCCCCACTGGCTTCATCAAGGGAACTGACATCATCAGGGCGAACCTTTGAAAGGATGCTCATGATCTTATCATTGATACCCGTCTCTGTGATAAAGCTCAGGTAACTGTCTGTGGTCACAGCAAACCCCGGTGGTACACGAACCCCGGATTTAATCATCTCTCCTAAGCTGGCATTCTTGCCCCCCACCGTCGGCAGGGACGTCTTGTCAAGAACTTCGAAATTGAGAACGTAGTCCATCTCTTGCTCCATGGGGAATTTCCCCTCCCCCCTTGGGACGGCCAACCTGTTTTGGGTTTTTTTGCTGGTCGAAGGGGGGAAGGGGTTAAGAGGTAAACACTTACATTATCATGCTCTTTCTACAATGGTGACCACACCCGTATCGCCATCAACCCTGAGGGTATCGCCGGTCTTAATGACCGATGTGGCGATTCCGGTGCCGGTAACCGACGGGACCCCATATTCCCTGCACACAATGGCTGCGTGGCTGGTGAGTCCACCGATATCAGTAACCGCCGCCTTGATCTTGGTGAAAACCGGGGCCCACGAAGGATTGGTGGTGGGGCAAACCAGGATATCTCCCGGCTCCAGCTCCATGACCTCCTTGAGCCGTTTGAGTACTCTTGCCTTCCCTTCAACGACGCCTGCTGAAGAGGCAAATCCCTTCAGTTCGGAGATACCTGCGGCGTCAACCTCTCCCTCTCCCATCCCCTTCAACCATTCTTTGACCTTGTCGGTAGTAATACCCCAAAGCATAATAGTAAACGGTTCGGCCACCTCCTCCGGCGGAACACCCAGAGCCGGTGACGGGTTCCATTCAGCGGCTGCTTGAAGGATCTTTTTCCGCTTCTCAGCCTTGGCCTTGTAATAGTCCCCCCGCACGGGAATCCCCACGCCGAGGGCCCAGGCGGTGGCAACTTCGGTCAGAAGTTCAGGAATCTCGTAGCGGTTGAACATAAATATGTCATCCGGTTCATTGATCATCCCGTTGTCAACCAGGAGCGTACCGAACTCTCTTATCTTGGCAAACCAGATGGTATGGAACCAGTGTTCCACCCAGAACAGGTGATCTTCTGCATACCTGTAAATGGTTCTGACGGTATTGTAGGCACCATCAAACGCCTCTCGGTCTTCGTCACTGGCAATCAGTTTACGGTATTCGGCAACGGTTTCATCCCGTTCCGCTTCCACCTTGTCCAGAGACCGCTCAATGGTCTCGCCGTTTTCCAGCCGTTCCACATAACTCTTAATATAACCGTACGGGATATCCAGATTGTTGATCCAGCTACCCTCATAATGGAACCAACCACTACCGCAAGATACATAAAACCACGGGTCTTTGGCCTTATCGAAGGCCTCAAGCCACTGTTTCCCGTCGGGTGTCTTTTCAAGTTCGGCAATCTTTCCGGCCGCCGGTTGGTCGCTCTTGAGGATATCCGCCACACCACCGAGGGAGACGGCGAGCCTGGACAACTTACACAACTCCTCTTCGGGCCGGAACATGGAAACATAGGCCCCAGCCACCATCTTTCCAATGGCACTTTCACTGATCCCCGGGAAAAGCTTCCGGGAAACATCCCCGAACATGAGGTACGCCAGATAGGTCAGATTCAACATTTCAAAGTGGTACTGCCATCCCTTGAACATCTGGTGGACCAGTTTGTCAAAGGACGAAATCAGATCGTAGGAAACATAACAGCCTGTGGGCGCAGGCAGCACCTGATCTTCCGGGACATATTTCGGCATTTCCTTGGGGATTTCCAACTCAAGCATCTCATTCCCCAGGG
>CAZPQA010000072.1:0-17766 GCA_964588535.1 uncultured Desulfobacteraceae bacterium | reverse complement strand
GAATCACTTCCAAATCATATTAGGGAAGATATCTGAAGGGGTTTTAGAAGTTACTTCCGAGGGAAGAATTGTTTATAGTAATTTGATGGCCCTTTCCATAATTGGAATACCAGAGGAGAAGTTATTGGGGTCCCGTTTCGTTGATTTATTTCCTGCTAATGACCGCCCCCGAGTAGCGGAAATTGTGAAACCGTTGGGTGATAAGCGACAAATAACAGCTGAAGAGTCCCCTTTCCGCTTGAATGAGCATCAAGTTACGGTGCGATTCGTACTGATCGACGAATATTCGGAAACTTATCTTGTTATTCTAAATGACATTACCGAGCGTCTACGGGCAGAGGCAGAAAAAAAGAAACTCGAAGTTCAACTCAACCGAGCACAGAAGATGGAAGCCATGGGGATTATGGCGGGCGGTGTGGCTCACGATCTGAACAACATCCTCTCAGGCATTGTAAGCTACCCGGAGGTGCTCTTGTTGAATCTATCCGAGGGCAGCGCACTCAGAAAACCGATAAAGACCATACTGGAATCCGGATTGAGAGCTGCCGATGTGGTTGAAGATTTGATGACCATAGCCAGAGGGGTAGCAAGTAGCAAAGATGTCTTGAATTTGAACACCATGGTGGAGGGATATCTGAAATCTGCCGAACATCAGAAGCTGGAAAAGCTCCGCTCATTTGTTGACTTCAATACTGAACTGGAGTCGGGCCTTTTGAACATGAGCGGTTCTGCCACCCACATCAAAAAGACCCTGATGAATCTGGTTATTAACGCATCTGAAGCTATTGAGGGCAGCGGCACCGTTACCATATCCACTGTGAATCAGTACCTGGATGAGCCTTTGAAGGGGTATGAAGATGTTCGCACAGGCGAATATGTAATGCTTAATGTATCGGACGATGGTTCAGGCATATCTTCTGTGGAACTTGAGCGGATCTTTGAACCCTTCTATACCAAGAAGGTGATGGATAGGTGCGGTACGGGATTAGGGTTGGCGGTTGTATGGAATACCGTTCGAGACCATAATGGATACATAAACGTAAAGAGCAGCAAAAAAGGAACAGTATTTGAACTCTATTTCCCGGTAACAAGAGAAAAAGTGACTGCTGAAAAGGAACAGATCCCCTTGGAAAATTATCTCGGACATGGAGAGAAAATTCTGGTGGTTGACGATGAAGAGAGGCAGAGAGAAATTGCAAGCGTGATACTGACCGAGTTGGGCTATAATACTGAAACGGTGTCAAGCGGTGAAAAAGCCATTGAATATATAAAGGAAAACACCGTAGACCTGATTGTCCTTGACATGGCCATGCCCAAAGGGATCAACGGGCGTGAGACTTACCAGCAGATCATAAAGATTCGTCCCGGCCAGAAGGCGGTCATTGCCAGCGGGTATGCCAAAACAAAAGAGGTAGACATTGCTCAAGAATTAGGAGCAGGCAAATACATAAAAAAGCCTTACACACTGGAAAAAATAGGGGTTGCTGTTAAGAAAGAACTGGAGAAATAGTGGGACTCGTGCTGTTACCCCCGACGCGGAGCTACTGCACGAAACCTGGAATCGACGACCCCAAACCAAAGTTCAAGGATTTTCGTAAGAATCACGGTCTCTGGTAATGAAAACAAAGCCCTTCAAGACATAATCTAAACCAAGAAGGAGAAGACTAGCCAAAGATATTTGAAATTTTCGTTGCAACTGAAAAACTTATTGTTATCAAATAGATCCCAACATTCTGAGACATAATCTCTCACATTTAACGTGTAAGAATCTAAAGGGGATAGCAAAGGCTCATGCACAGTGTCCAAAACACAAAGGGTATGGGCTTTTTGATTTTGAGGGTATGTGGAGGATTTTCTGATGGCCAAAAAACCAAGCTATGAAAACTTAGAAAAAAGGATCCGAGAATTAGAAAACGCAGAACATGAGCGTGAGCAAACTGAATTCGCGTTGCATCGCCGTCTTGAATTTGAGCAACTGGTGAAAGAAATTTCGTCAGAATTTGCCGGCGTAGGTGGAGGCAATAGTATCGATTCAGCTATAAACCGTGCTTTATCGTCTGTCGGCACGTTCACAGGGGCCGACCGTGCCTATATATTCAGTTTCAAAAACGTTGCTGTCAGGGGAGATAATACTCATGAATGGTGTGCCGAGGATATCAAACCGCAGATAGATAATCTCAAGGATATTCCAATCGACGAGGAACTACCCTGGTTTACCAAACATATTCGGAATCATGAAGTATTCCATGTACCCAAAGTGGCTGCTCTGCCTCATGAAGCTCTACTCGAACGAAAACACTTCGAAGCTCAAAATATTCAATCTCTTATTGTTGTTCCGATGGAAACAACAGAGCGCTTGATAGGCTTTCTTGGTTTCGACGCAGTCACTAAGTCCCGAACCTGGAGCGAAGACGACAAAGATATATTGCAATTTCTTGCCCAAACTCTCAGTCATGTTATCGAACGTAAGATGGTGGAGGACGCACTTCGAGAGAGCGAGGAAAAATTCCGAGCCTTAGCTGAAAACCAACATGATGTTGTGTGGACTGTTAATGAAAAATTGGAAGTCGATTATATATCACCATCATGTTTTAAAATGACAGGTACGACTGCTGAAGAGACAATGGGAATGAATCCGAAGGAGTTTTATACAGAAGAATCTTACCAAAGAGTAATAATGAAACTTGCTGAAGAAAGACAAAAAGCCTCAAACGAAATGCAATCGGCTGTTCTTGAAGTTGACCAATACCATGAAGATGGCCATCTTTTTCCTGTTGAAATAACTTGTATGCCCATAATTGTTGATAATAAGTTTATTGGAGTACAAGGCATTACAAGAGATATTACGGAAAGGAAAAAAGCGGAGAAGGCTCTTCAAGAGAGTGAGGCTCAAAAAGGAGCCATACTTGATGGCATCACAACCAATCTTGCTTTTGTTAACGAGAACCTGGAAGTATTATGGGCAAACAAAGTAGCCGCTGATTCAATCAACTGCACTACGGATGAGGTGATTGGGCGCAAATGTCACGAACTCTGGGCCGATCCGGAAGCCCCTTGTGTGAATTGTCCTACCATAAAGGCGTTCAAAACACAAAAGAGCGAGCAGACCATCATACGAACTCCCGATGGAAATGTCTGGGATGAAAAGGGAGAACCCGTTTTTGACGATAACGGAAAATTAATGGGAGTACTCGAAATTGCTCATGACATTACTAAAAGGGTCAATGCTGAAGAGGCACTGAGGGCAAGCGAAAAGAGTCTTGCCAGATCAAGGAAGATGGAATCATTAGGTCTAATGGCAGGAGGGATTGCCCATGATCTGAACAACATCTTGTCAGGCATCGTAACTTATCCGGAGCTACTTCTGATGGATTTACCCGAAGACAGTCCGCTCAGGAAACCCATAAAGACTATACAGGAATCAGGAATGCGGGCCGCCGATGTGGTGGCAGACCTGCTGACTATAGCCAGAGGGGTAGCAACGGGAAAAGAAATTCTGAATCTTAACACCATTGTCACTGAATATTTGGGATCTCCTGAACACGAGGAATTGGAGAAGACCCACTCATTTGTAGATTTCAAAACCGAACTAAACTCCGAACTTTTGAACATGAGCAGTTCCCCCACCCACATTAAAAAAACCTTGATGAATCTGGTTATTAACGCATCTGAAGCCATTGAAGGCAGCGGTACAGTTACCATATCCACTGTGAATCGGTATCTTGATGAACCGCTGAAAGGATATGAAGATGTACGTCAGGGAGAATATGTTGTGCTGAGCGTTTCAGACGAAGGAAAGGGTATATCTCCGGAAGATCTTGAGAAAATCTTTGAACCTTTCTATACCAAGAAAATAATGGGCAGGAGTGGCACTGGTTTGGGGCTTGCGGTTGTTTGGAACACGGTTCAAGACCATAATGGGTATATCAGCCTAAAGAGCGGCGATAGTGGCACGGTATTCGAACTCTACTTTCCGGTCACCAGGAAAGAAGTTTCTAACGGGAAGGAAGAGCTTCCTCTGGAAAATTACCTCGGGCATGGAGAGAAAATCCTCGTAGTTGACGATGAAGAAAGGCAAAGAGAGATTGCAGGCGTGTTGCTCACGAAGCTCGGGTATGTCCCTGAAGCAGTCGAAAGTGGTGAAGAGGCCATTGAATATATAAAGGAAAACGCCGTAGACCTCATTGTCCTTGATATGGTTATGCCAAAAGGGATCAACGGTCGGAAGACCTATGAAGAGATCATAAAGATTCATCCTGGTCAAAAGGCCATCATAGCCAGTGGATATGCCAAGACGAAAGAAGTAGACATTGCCCAAGAGTTAGGGGCAGGGAAATATATAAAGAAACCGTATACCCTGGCAAAGGTTGGGGTTGCTGTTAAGGAAGAATTGGCAGCCGGATTGAAGGCGAAGTAGTAGATTCCCGCGTCAAGTTTAAAAACCGCGTTTTTCCCCAAGTTTAAGCCCTGGCTTTCGAGGTTTTCCCAATATAGGTTATCGGAATATGTCAATGAAAATGAGACACCAATTTCGATAACAGCTGTTCTTGCCCGTGCGTTTATAGGAAAACCAGCCATTGTTGAGCGAAGGTAGCTGACCATACTGTCGAAAGTGAGCTTTTGGGGCTTACGCCTCTGCCTTTTTCCTGAGGGCATCTTTGTTCCCAGTGCTAACAGGTTGATTTGCTGATTATCTATTAGCAAGAATGGGAGCAAATGTCCAGGGAAAAATTTTTTCTTTAATTACAGCATGTTATAGCCAACGGCGTAAAAGGCCAAAAAAAATAAGTAAATCCTCAGCCAAAATTAGAATTGCTGACCTTGCTCTCAAGGGTTTGCATTGATCTCTAAAAGCTGATATTACGCTCTAATCGACGTAATGGAAGGGAGGAGACACCGCTTGGGAAACCGAATCAAACTGGGTGTCAGCGCGTGTCTTCTGGGAGAGAACGTCCGTTACGATGGCGGCCACAGACTGGATTGTTTCATTCAAGATACCCTGGGCGAATATGTGAATTTCGTCCCCGTATGCCCGGAGGTGGAATGCGGCATGCCTGTCCCCCGGGAAGCCATGCGGCTGGAGAGCGATCCTGAATCGCCGCGACTGATCACCATTGGATCCCGGAAAGATATGACGAAACAAATGCTCGACTGGGCCGCCACCCGTGTTCAAGAACTTGAATCGGAA
The DNA here is from genome assembly GCA_964588535.1 of uncultured Desulfobacteraceae bacterium. GTDB lineage: Bacteria > Desulfobacterota > DSM-4660 > Desulfatiglandales > Desulfatiglandaceae > NaphS2. The sequence goes on along the minus strand of CAZPQA010000072.1, from coordinate 12,578 downwards.
GGACTTTGCGGCTATATTTTTAAGAGCAGTTCCCCCTCCTGCGGCATAAGAGGGGTCAAGGTTCACAATGAAAAGGGCATGCCCGTGAAAAAGGGAGTGGGGCTCTTTGCCCGTGCCTTTATGAAACACTTCCCCCTGCTGCCCACGGAAGACGAAGACCGCCTTCACGATCCCAGGTTAAGGGAAAATTTTATCGAAAGCATTTTTGCCATCAAACTCAGAAATCATGTTTGAACCGTTGCAGGGCCGCGTATGGATTGATTGACCTGGAAGAAGGCATTATGAAAGAAAAAACATCAAAAAACAGACCTGTTAATGATCAAGAAAACAACCCTACGGAAATGACCTGAAAGCGCAGTTGAAGGCCGGCGCCAGAGACAAGCTTTATCATTTTACCCTCTCAGTGGGCTTGATCCGGGGGGCCATCCTGCACGGAACCCGCATGGTAAACGAAATGCGGGCCAACCACGAACTGAGCATCCTGGAAACCCTGGTGCTGCCATTGCAACCATGACCGGGTGAAGAACATGCTGGGGCTCCTCCCAAAGGCAGATCTGCAGGACATGCTTCTGAAAGGGCCTTTTCCCGTGGAGATCAAATGTCATCACTGCGCGACCCCTTACCTTTTTGAAAAAGAGGATATCTCCAGAGTCATACACGGGCTAAAATCCTGATCTCATTCACCCTGTCACCGGATTTGGCAAGGCCTCGGCATCTTCCGGCATCTCCAGGGTAATCTTGCCGAATTTCCCTTTCCTGAAATCACCCAGTACAATGCGGGATACGCGCATATAATCAATATTCTTATTTTTTCTGATACAACCCCTTTTCATGGCAATACACTCAAGGATCTCAAGGGGGGACTGGTCTTGGATATGAATCTGATACCGCCGCTCCAGATTCCGAGGCGCAAGATCCATCAACTTTTTCAATAACGAAAGGGAAAGGGTTTCCAGGTCCAGGACTTCATCCTTTATGGCGCCGATAAGCGCCAGGCTCTCAAACGTCTCTTCATTCTCTTTGGGCCAGAGAATCCCGGGGGTGTCTAAAAGTTCAAGCTGATCCCGGGTCGTCACCCTTTGTTTAACCTTCGTGACGCCCGGCTTGTTGGCAATTTTGGTCTTTTTCTTTCCGGCGATGGCGTTAATGAGTGTGGATTTTCCCACATTGGGCATGCCCACGACCATGGCCATAATGGCCTTTTTCCGGTCCTTCATGTTGTGCAATTTGCTTGTCTTGCCGCTTAGGGCACCATGGGCCAATTTAATGAGCTTTTTAATGCCATTTCCGTGAACCGCGCTCACGGTCACAGCTATGGCGCCATTTTCTCTAAAATAGGCGGCCCATTTTCTGTCGCCTTCGTCATCACTCAAATCGCATTTGTTTAAAACCACAATCCTCGGCTTTTCTTTGGTAATCAAATCGATACGTTCGTCGCGGCTGCACCGGGGAATTCTTGCATCCAGTATCTCGAAAATGATATCCGCGGATTTCAAGTTTTTCCGCAGAACCACTTCCGACGATCTCATGTGTTTGGGAAACCAGTTGGTGTTCATTGTATATCCATGGTGTCAGGTGGTAGGCATTAGAGCACATTTGAGCATCAATCGCAATGATTCCGATGCTCAAACCAACAGACCCCGGGAAACCTGTTTCTCTAATTATTTTGCAATAATAAGTTGCAAAAATGAATGATTATTTGGTACTGGTATCCTCATGAAGCCACATCGTCATGCAAACGACAAAACAGAATCAGGATCACAGACTTGTGAAATTTCTTTTGACCGCTCTGATGAAAAGAAGCTTCTGATCAACCTTGTCGGAAACTGGACCCTGAAATGCAAACGACCATCAGCCGATGTTATCAAAAAAGAGATAACTGCAGGGGCTGCTACAAAAATTGCGTTTAATACAACCGGCATTACCAATTGGGACAGCGGCTTTCTCATATTCCTGGGCCGGGTCATCGATTTGTCCGCAAAAAACGGCATCACCGTAGACAAAACCGGCCTGCCGAATGGCGCCGGAAAACTAATGGATCTCGCAGCGGCAGTGCCGGAAAAGGAGGGCGCCCGAAAAAAATCCCGGGAAGAAACATTTCTTTTTCGAATCGGTTCCGAGGCAATGGATTTTTTTCGCTCCTCAGGGGAAGCACTTGACTTTGTGGGTGAAGCCGCCATGGCATTTTGCAGGTTCCTGACAGGCAAAGCCCGATTTCGCCGCTCAGATCTGACACGGATCATACAGGACTGCGGTATCGAAGCCCTCCCCATTGTCTCGCTCATCAGTCTTCTGGTGGGACTGATTCTCGCTTTTGTGGGGGCGATCCAGTTGATGATGTTCGGCGCCCAGATTTACGTGGCCAACCTGGTGGGAATCGCCATGGTCCGCGTCATGGGAGCGGTCATGGCCGGAATCATCATGGCCGGGCGAACCGGTGCTGCCTTTGCTGCCCAACTGGGCACCATGCAGGTGAACGAAGAGATCGATGCGTTTAAAACCATGGGCATCTCCCCCATGGAATTCCTGGTGCTGCCACGCATCCTGGGCCTGACCCTCATGATGCCCCTGTTGTGCCTTTACGCGGACCTTATGGGCATTCTGGGCGGGTTTATCGTTGGGGTGGGCATGCTGGACCTGAGCATGGTGGAATACTACAACCAAACCAAAGCATCCGTTACATTGAGTGATCTCTGGATCGGTATCGTTCAGAGTGCGGTCTTCGGCATACTGGTAGCGCTTGCCGGCTGCCTGCGGGGAATGCAGTGTGGCAGAAGCGCATCGGCCGTGGGGAATGCGGCCACCTCGGCCGTGGTAACCGGCATTGTCGCCATCATCGTCGCCACTGCCATCATCACGGTCATCACCAATGTACTGGGAATCTAATGCCTTTAAGCGGGAAAACCAAACAGATCAGCAAAATGGACATTCAGGAGACCCATAGACAATGAACGGAAAGGCAAGCAAGACCCTTATCGGCGCGTTTGTGGTGGGTGCGGTGGTTCTCATTGTGGCCGGCCTCATGGTTTTCGGTGGTGGAAAGTTCATGAAAAAGACACAGGAATTTGTGCTCTTCTTCACAGGCTCCGTAAAGGGTTTAAGTGTCGGAGCACCGGTGCTTGTGGGCGGGGTGAAAATCGGTTCGGTAAAAAACCTCAGCATTGAGTACAACCCCAAAACCCTGACTTTTTATGTGCCTGTCATCATTGAAGTCCAACCGAACAAAATACGCTTGGTCAAAGGCAAACGCATACCTATTGACAAGATGGTGCCGTTGCTCATTGAACGGGGTCTCAGGGCTCAGCTGACCATGGGCAGTCTGATCACGGGCCAGCTCATCATTGAACTGGATTACTATCCGGATACCCCGGTGAAACTCGTTGGTCTCAACAAAGAATACCCCGAAATCCCAACCATTCCATCGACATTTCAGGCTATTTTCGACACGCTGAAGAAACTGCCCCTTGAAAAGACCCTGAAAGGGCTCATATCCGCCGTCAAGGCCCTCGAAAAGATTCTTAAATCCCCGGAAATCCCCGAGATAATCCATTCCGCTAACCTGGCGATGACGGATGTTCGCAAACTGATCCATGATGTGGACAGCCGCGTGGGTCCGCTGGCAGACAACCTTGATGATACACTGGCGGAGTATAAAAAGATCGCCACCCATGTAAACGAGCAGGTGGACCCCCTGATGGAAAATGCCAATCATACTGTCAAGGATGCTCGGAAACTGGTCGAGAACTTGGATAAAAAGCTGGAAACAGTTGCCCAGAAAATCGCCAAGGCGCTTGAGGGATCACACGAAGCCATGGAGCAGGCCAGAGAAACGTTGGAAGTCCTTCAAGGTCAGCTGGGCAAGGATTCTCCACTTTTGAACCAATTGGATAACACCCTGCGGGAATTCTCCGAAATGGCGCGCTCCATCCGATCCCTGGCCAATTACCTGTCACGTCATCCCGAAGCCCTGCTCCGGGGGAAAAGCGGATCTCAGAGGAGGTAAGATCATGCACCGTTCCTTTCTTTTTCTAAAAACCCTGGCGTTCATTATGTTATGCCTCTGGCCCTTGGGATGCGCCACAAGCCCGCCTACCAAATTCTATCTATTGAGCCCGCTGCCCGCCCCGAGCCTTGAAACAGGGGATACCCAAGACCGCCAGCCGACGACCATCCGCGTGGATGCCGTTGCCATCCCGGGATATCTGGATCGGAATGAAATTGTCACCCGGGTGAGCGAAAATGAAATTCATCTGGCCGATCTCAACCAGTGGGGGGAACCCCTTCGGGACAACCTTACCAACATACTGGCACTAAACCTCTCCCGCCTGCTTCCGGCGAAGGGTTTCGCATTTTTCCCTTTCAAATGCCCATCCCCGGTAGATTACCAGGTCAGTGTTGAAATCGTTCGAATGGACGGCCGACTGGATGGGGATGTGCATCTGACGGCACAGTGGTCAATCCTTCAAAGCAAAGAGGGTAACATCATAGTCACCCGCAAATCGCGTTTCAAGGCATCCAAGGCACCCACCGGCTACGACGAACTGGTGGCAGCCCAGAGCCGTCTGGTTGAGGCTTTAAGCCGTGAAATAGCCAAAAGTATTCAGGAAAATCTTTAATTTTATACCATTATCCGTGCAGCCACAACCATGTCACAAAAGACGCCCGCCATCACCACGAAAAACCTTGAAATCGCTTATGGCGATTTCGTGATTCAACGGAACTTGAATTTCACCGTTAGTCGTGGGGAAATTTTCGTACTCATGGGGGGCAGCGGCTGCGGTAAAACCAGCGTTATGCGCTGCCTAACCGGGCTCAAGGCGCCTGCAAAGGGCCAGGTTTTTCTAAGCGATGTCAGTTTGTGGGAAGCGGGACAGGCGGTGAGAGATCAAATGGCCCGAAACATCGGCATCGTTTACCAGAGCGGGGCGCTTTGGAGTTCCATGACCCTGGCCGAAAATGTGGGGCTGCCCCTGGGGGAATTCTACGATCTTAGCCCTCAGGAAATCAGAGAGGTGTGTTCTTTGAAACTGGCCCTGGTGGGGTTAAGCGGCTTTGAAGATTACTACCCTTCCGAAATCAGCGGGGGCATGCGGAAACGGGCAGGTGTGGCCCGCGCTCTGGCCCTGGATCCCGAATTCCTCTTCTTTGACGAACCCTCTGCCGGCCTCGACCCCGTGACCTCCTCATTGCTGGACGACCTCATCGTTGAACTCAGAGACAGTCTTGGCGCCACCATGGTATTAGTGACCCACGAACTGCCCAGCATTTTTTCGGTGGCCGACAACTGTGTTTACCTGGATGGGGACACACACACCATGATTGCCAGCGGGGACCCCAAGAGGCTGAAAACGGACTGCGAAGATCCAAAGGTGCATGCCTTTCTGACCCGGGGCGGTAAGAACAGGACAGGATAACCGAATTCATCAACAAAAAATCAATAAGGAGGCATACCATGAAAAAAACAATTGTAACGGCCACATTAATTTGTTTCGGCGCAATCCTTACCGCTGGCCTGCTCCCGTCCCGACTGGATGCGAAAACCCGATTTGCCACCATTGGCACGGGAGGGATTACGGGGGTATATTATCCTACGGGCGGCGCCATCAGCAAAATGATTAACAAAAAACGCAAGGTCTACGGTGTTCGCTGCACCGTTGAATCCACAGCCGGATCCGTCTTTAACGTCAACGCCGTTATGTCGGGGGACCTGGATTTCGGCATTGTGCAGTCCGACCGCCAATATCAGGCCGTCAATGGCAAGGCCGAATGGAAAGAGGCCGGGCCTCAGAAAGATTTGAGGGCCATCTTCAGCATCCATCCGGAAGCCGTCACCCTTGTGGCAGCCCAGGATGCCGGTATAAAGACCATCAATGACCTTCGGGGAAAACGGGTCAACATCGGGAATCCCGGTTCCGGACAGCGGCAGAACGCCATTGACGCCCTGTCGGCAGCGGGCATTGATTACAAAAAAGATCTTCACGCCGAGCAGGTCAAGGCCTCCGAGGCTGCGGGACTCCTTCAGGACGGCCGCATCGATGCATTCTTTTACACGGTGGGTCATCCCAGCGGCGCCATCAAGGAAGCCGCGGCGGGAAACAGAAAAGTACGGATTGTCCCCATCACGGATACAGCGACCCTTCTGGGCCAATACCCTTATTATGCACCAGCGGTGATCCCCGCAAAATTCTATCCCGGGGCCGTTAATCAAAAAGACATCCCCACATTCGGCGTCAAAGCCACCTTTGTCACATCATCACGGGTCCCGGATGAGATGGTCTATGCCATCACAAAGGAAGTCTTTAAAAACCTGGATCAATTCAAAAAGCTTCACCCGGCCTACGAAGTCCTGACCCCTGAAGGGATGCTTCAAGGGCTGTCCGCTCCCATTCACCCGGGGGCCATGAAATACTATAAGGAGGCAGGTCTTCTGAAATAGGCCCGGTCACCGTTCGGCTTTTCCGAGTCTTATTTTTTGGGAGTCATCTACTCATTGATACCCTTGAGGTGTTGTTCGGAAAACAACTCTGGAAGAAAAATACCGGACTGAAATGTCCATGGGAAGAAAGAGGAAATGAATAATTTGTGTTCCCGGTTTTCCTGTTTTATCGTTAAAGGCAAGTGCTCTTACAGTTCGGTTTTTTCTTCATTTTCCTGGAAGTTTATCACTTCGAGTTCGGTCCTGAATCCCCAATCAATTTCCGTCCTTTTTCGGTAAGGCGGTACTTTTGCTTGCTGCTGCGGGGCTTATCCGGGATGGTCATTTCGATGGCAGAGGCTGCCATTGCCGGCTTGAGATACTTCTCCCGGAAATGATCCTCATGTTTAAAGCCCAAACCAGCCTGAATCTCCTGTCTCTTCATCTCGCCCTTCATCACAGCAAGCAATCGCTGAACTTCCCCGGTGACTTCCCCGGTGACTTGATCAGTGCGGCCGAACATGGCCTTCATCAAGTCCGACGCCATATCCACTTCCTTATCCAGTTCCGGGATAAAAAACTCGAAAGCCTTCCATGCCCGGTCATTGTTGTAGGTGGGAACGGGATGGCCCATTTTCTGCCATTCCTCTCGCATCATTCGCATGCCGGTTCCGGCCTGTTCACACATGGCGATACGGCGCATGGCCATGGTGATAGCCGGGTTACGAACTTCCTTCTCGCCCGGTTCAAACAGGCGTGAATCGTCGCCGAATACATCCCCTGGATTCCAGAACTGGATGCCGTCACGGAAAAACTTGATGACGGCCTTTCGGGAATGGTCGCCATAGTCCTGGTGAATCAACAGGTTCACCGTCGCTTCACGGAATACCCGGAAGCCTGGCGGATCATCCCGCCGGCCAAGGGTCACCGGGTCGATATCCCGGAATGGTTTGGGCATGAAAAACTTATATTTGGCCACAAGCTGGAGCCATGACTGTACGATATTTTCTTCTGAAACAAAACGGTCGATCCAGCGGGTTTCGGGAAGGGGTTCATCAGTTCCATAGCCAAGAAATTGAACATCAATGACCGGGCGGGGAATCAAGTTGCGCACGCCGCGCAGGGATCCGAAGAGAATCACTGCGGCCCGAGTGGGTAGGCGTTTTTGTCTCGTTCCCACGCTCCGCGTGGGAACGCACTTCCGGGACGCTCCGCGTCCTTTATCCCGACAAGCTTTTCGAATTTCAAACAATCCCTTTACGCTGCCGCCATGGGTGTCTCTGGCCATAATTCACTTTTTGACCATGAAAACGATCATACAGGCCAAAAACCGGGCCTGGTTTTCACCCATTTCCCCCTCATTTTAGGCTGTTTGCTTGGCCCGACCCTCCGCCCCCAAAAGCGGTGGTTTTGACAGCCTTCTGTTCTTCGTTGGTCTGTTTTGCGAGACTGTCCGTGAATGTATCGGCGATGCGGAATTCCACAATTGAGTCCCATCCAAGATATGAATTTGCTTATAACTCTCAAATTTTGCTAATAATTTGTCACTTCCAGTAACTATTTGAAAAACCACAAATTGTGATTCTTCACACCACAATATTTACGTCTAAATTTTCATTTTTGCGTTTGAAACCAACTCCCAATGCCAACGTCGTCCAGCCCCTACGCTTCTGATGGTTCCATCTTTTTTGGCCATGGCGGATAAGAGGTTTTGTATCTTGTTGCATTTCTGTCTCGGCTAGCTTCCCGGGCAAAGATGGAGATGTGGAGCAGCTGTTCTTCGAGAGACAGGGCAAATCCGGTTATTTTTTTGGATTCCAGCCGGAAGTCCGTACCCATTCCCATGGATGAGCGGCCTTCAGCACTAGGTGAGAGGAATTCTTTTCAGGAGGATTGGAGCAATAAAGATCTTGACATACCATGAATAAGTGGCTATAAATTTAACTGTATTTAGTTAACTACCCCTGTGGTTTCGACCCAGGGTGCGGGGCCACGTGAGTGGCCCCTGCTTTTTTTGGCATGGGGGTATATGCGTACCTACATATATGTCGACGGGTTCAATCTTTATTACCGAGCCTTGAAGAATACACCTTACAAATGGCTCAATCTGAAATCTTTATTTGGATATCTTCTTGATCCAAAAAATGACATTAAGGCCATAAAATACTTCACCGCGCGTGTATCAGGGAAGATTGATCCAAACCAGCCTCTTCGACAAAAAACATATTTGCGGGCCATTCAAAAACTGATTCCGGAAATTCACATCTATTACGGGCATTTTCTAAGCCATGTGGTTTCAGCACCGTTGGCAAAACCAACCCATAACCAAAGGTTTGTTGATATTGTCAAGACGGAAGAAAAAGGTTCTGATGTCAATCTTGCGGTCCATCTTATAAACGACTGCTGGCTTGATAGATATGATTGCGCTGTGATCGTATCTAATGACAGTGATTTGGCTGAGTCTCTCAGGCTTATCAAAGTTCAGCATCAAAAGGTTATTGGCCTCATCACTCCGGAAAAAGGTTATCCATCAAAGGAACTCATGCAATATGCCAATTTCGTGAAACGCATTCGTAAAGGCGTATTGAAAAAATCGCAATTGCCGGATCCCGTACCCGGAACTTCCATTTACAAACCCAATACATGGTAAAGCCATAAAAAGTCCGGCTATGGCAAACCGTTTCTCTTGTCTTTCCGAGAAATGTCCAACATCATGGATGCAAGAAGAACGTGATCGTTAAGGTGGACTCCTTACCCATTCACCCGGGGGCCATGAAATACTATAAGGAGGCAGGTCTTCTAAAGTAGGCCCGGTCACCGTTCGGCTTTCCCCAGTCTTATTTTTTGGGAGAGAATCACCAGGCTGTAAACAACCAGACCGACAGAAAAAAAGTAATATTTGTGGGTTATGTCGATGTAAAACAGGGATGCAACGGCCCCCGGATGAAACAGGATGAAGGCCGCCCCGATCAGAAAAGGAATTTCATACCAGCGGTTGCGGGTCAGACACCATCCTTGGGCAAAGCACTCAAAGGCCGACATGCCCACGAGCGCCATGCCAAAGATCAAAAGCGCCTGGGGCCAACTGCTGATGCCATGGAGTATCAGATCCGGATTGAACACAAACATAAAGGCAATGCAGCTGGTTCGGATGTCATATAAAAACCCCTGTATGCCGGTGGGGATGGGTTCGGATTCGGCAATGGCGGACGCCGCATAGGCGGCAAGGCCCACCGGGGGCGTATCATCAGCCAATATCCCGAAATAGAAACAGAAGAGATGCGCTGCCATCAAAGGAATGACATAATCGTATAGGCCTCCCACTTCAACAATGATCGGCGCGGTCAGGGACGCCATGACAATATAGGTGGCGGTTGTGGGCAAGCCCATGCCGATCATGAGGCTTGCAAAAGCCGTGATGAGCAGCAACAGGAAGATGTTCCCTCCGGAAAGATATTCAACAATACCTGAAATCATCCCTCCGATCCCCATGTTCACCACACCCACGATGATTCCGGCACAGGCGCAGGCAAGGGCCACCGCCATCATATTCTTGGAGCCTTGAACAAGCCCGCTCAAAATAATTCCGAGACTATGCCCGATGGCCTCTTTGACGCTTTTTTGTTCTTGTACGGCCTTTTTAATCTCCTGGTAAAAAATGACCGGGAAAAGGAGCAGAATCGACTTGAAGGCCGCCATTTCAGGGGAGTGCCGCAGCCAGATCAGTTCATACAAAAGCATTCCAATGGGAATCAAATAGTGGATGCCGCCCTTTAGGGTGTGAAAAAAACGGGGGATATCGGGCGGTGAAAGCCCCTTGATGCCCAGCTTGGACGCCTCCAGGTGCGTAATGCAAAACAGCCCGAAGTAGGAAGCGAATGCCGGGATGGCTGCGGCTTTCACAACTTCTAAATAGGGGACATTCACATATTCGGCAATAATGAATGCGGCGGCACCCATGATGGGCGGCATCAATTGGCCGTCCGTACTGGCCGCCACTTCAACCGCCGCCGCCTTTTTCGCGGGGTAACCGATTTTTTTCATCAAAGGGATGGTGAAAGGTCCGGTGGTCACAATATTGGCGATGCTGGAACCGGAAACAAGGCCTGTTGCCCCACTGGCCATCACGGAAGCTTTTGCAGCTCCGCCCTTGTATCTGCCCAGAAGCGCGAGGGCCAGACGGGTAAAAAAGCGTCCGGCGCCGGCTTTGTCCAAAAGAGCACCCATGAGAACAAAAAGGTATACGATGGAAGATGAAACGCCCAAAGGGATTCCATATATGCCTTCGGTGGAAAGTGAAATATTGCTCAGGTAACGGCTCAGAGAAACGCCCTTGAATGCCAGCAGATCCGGCATATAGGGCCCTAGGAAAGCATAACTGGTAAACAACAGGGCAATGATAGGAAGCGCCGGGCCAATGATTCTCCGGGTCGCTTCAAGCAGCAAAATAACCAGGATGCTTCCAATAATCAGGTCTCGGACAGTGGGAACGCCGGCCCTCATGGCAATTCCCTCATAATCTAAAACGATATAAAGAGAGGCCAAGACGCCGGCAACGGCCAACCCATAATCCATGGCCGGAATACGATCCTTGACGGAAAGGAAAGAACAAAATCTGATGGATTTCTTAAGGCACGGACTTACCAAGAAAAGAAGGGCCAGGGCAAAAGCGAGGTGTATGGCCCTTTCCTTGGTACTGTCGATGATGAGGAAACAGGGAAGCGATAGTTGAAAAAGCGCCCACAATACGGCGATGCCGGAAACCAGATAGGCTTCAAGGGGGGACAGCTCCCGTATGAAACCACTTTCTGCTCTCAGCAATTCTTCAGCGGATTTGTCTTTTCGCATCGCCCTTCAGTTTACGTCTGATCATCAGATAGCCCCCGACGATGAAAAGCAACCCCACGACGAAAACCACGTTATTGTCGCTGCTCATACCGTATGCCACACTTGACACCCCCAGAATACAGATGATGATGGCAATGGTTTTTTCGAATTTTATTCCCATGAACTTGAATACAAAAAAAAAGCACCCTTTCCAACGAAAAAGTGCCCTTATTGATCTCTGAAGCGATTGCGGCCTTTCAGATCATGCTCCGGAAACACCAGCAACCTTTGGTTTGTTTGTGGGCCTTGGGCGCTTTCTTTGGGGCTTACGTGCACTCGATCCTTGCCGCGAACGTCGTCTTGCGGACGGTGAAGACGCCCTTTTCCCGGCATAAGACCTCTTTTGGGTGGCAGGCCTTTTCAGACGAGGAGGAGGCGATAAAACCAGCAGAGCTTCATCCGGCTGCTCGCAAACAAGGGAGTTTCCCAGATATTCCTCAATGGCCGGAATGTAAAACGAATCATCTTCATCTGCAAAACTCACCGAAATACCGGAAGCCCCGGCACGACCCGTGCGACCGATGCGATGCACGTAGTCCTCAGGGTCCATTGGCAGGGTGAAATTGATGACGTGGCTTATCCCTTCCACATGCAGACCACGCGCCGCCACATCCGTGGCCACCAGAACACGAACACGCCCGTTACGAAAATTCTCAAGGGTTTTTATCCGCTTATTTTGAGGAACTTCTCCGGACAGGATCGCGCAATTGATCTGGTAGCGCTGCAACCGTTCCGACAGGCGGCGTGTTTGATCCCGGCGATTGACAAACACCAGCACCCTCTCCAGCTTCTGTCCGACAATCAGGTTCATCAATAGCGCGAATTTTTCGTCAGCTGTAACAATATAAACCAGTTGTCTGACTGATTCAGCCGCTATATGCTCCGGTTCAATCTCAACGTGAACCGGTTTTCGGGTCCACTGTTCGGCCAGACGTTCCACCTCGGGCTTCAGCGTGGCGCTGAAAAACATGGTTTGACGCTCGTTTTTGTGGGGAGTGCTATGGACAATCTTTCGAATATCCGGAATAAACCCCATATCGAGCATACGATCGGCTTCGTCAATCACCAGGATTTCAACTTTGTTGAGATGGAGAATTCTCTGTCTCTGAAAATCAAGCAAACGGCCCGGCGTCGCCACCATAATGTCAATGGGGTTTTTTATCAGCACCTGCTTTTGTTTGTCATATTGTATACCGCCCAGTATGGACTGAATTCGAAAACGTGTATATTTTCCGATGCCGCGGGCGTCTTTTTCAATTTGCAGCACCAACTCCCG
>CAZPQA010000071.1:2869-17935 GCA_964588535.1 uncultured Desulfobacteraceae bacterium | reverse complement strand
CCCGACCCGCAAGGCGCTGGAAGAGAGAGTAAAATCGCTCGAAACGGCGCTGGCCGAACAACAGAAAACGGCCAAACAGGCCCTGCGTGAATCCAAGAAAGGCATGCGGTCTCTGCTGGATTTTGTGCCCTACCCCGTCGTCGTCTGCAACCTGGACGGCAGCGTCTATTACGTCACAGAGTCTTTCACCGAAACCTTTGGATGGACCCTTCACGAACTGGAAGGAAAAACCATTCCCTACACCCCCAAGGGAATGGAAGTGGAAACCCACCGGGTTTTGAAGGAACTGCTGGAAAAAAAGCTGGTATTGCGCCACGTCACCAAACGGCTCACCAAGGACGGCCGCCTTCTGGATGTGGTCATGCGGGGCGTGATTTATTCCAAAGATCCGGATGAACCGGGAGGAGAACTGATACTGCTTCGGGATATCACCCGCGAGCAGAGAATCGCCCGGAACAATGAGGCCATGCTGAGAATCAGCATGGCCCTTCCTGAATATCCAAATCTCGAAGATCTCCTGGACTACATCAGCAGGGAAATTAAAGAACTTCTCGGAACAGAGGGCGCCCTGGTGATCCTGGCCGATGAGGAACGGGGCGAACTTTTCTACAAAGGCGCGGCCTATGACGACAGCGCCACCCAGAGACGCGTCAAAGAGATCCGGTTCCCCGCAGATAAGAGCGTTGCGGGGAAAGTCATCCGTACGGGAGAAGCCATTATCGTTCCCGATACATCCAGGGAACCCAGCTTTTTCCCGGGTGTAGATGAAATCTTGGGATATCATACCCGAAACCTCATGGAAGTCCCTTTGAGAAGCGGAGACCGCATCATTGGCGCCCTGTGCGTGCGCAACAAGAAGGAAGGCGTTTTTGAGGAATCGGACATGGAACTCCTCAATATGATCGCAGGGACAGTCGTACTTTCCATAGAAAATGGCCGATTTTCAGAGGAGATCATTAACGCTTATAAAACCAATGAAGCACTCCTTCGCATCAGCACGGCCCTCCCGGAATACCCCGATCTGGGGGAACTTCTGGACTACGTGAGCAATGAGATAAAGCGCCTTATGGATTCTGAAGGGGCCCTGGTGACCCTGCTGGATGAAGAGAACAGGGAACTGTTCTTCATCGGCGCCGCTTACGATGATATGGCCACCCAGAGGAGGGTTAAAGAAATCCGATTTCCCATTGACAAACTCATCGCGGGCCAGGTCATTAAAACCGGTAAACCCATGATCATCCATGATACCCTGGCAGATCCCGCCATCCACCGGGAACGAGACAAAATTATGGGCTACCAGACCCGTAACCTGCTCCTGGTCCCCTTGAAAAGCAGGGACCGGATCATCGGTGTTCTGTGCGCCATCAACAAGAAAAAGGGGAGGTTTGACCAGGGGGATATGGAACTCCTGACCCTGGTGGCGGGAACCGTTGAACTCTCCATTGAGAACGCCCGGTTTTCAGAGGAAGTTAAGAAAGCCTATCGGGAAGTATCGAGTTTGAACCGGGCAAAGGACAAGGTCATCAACCACCTGTCCCACGAACTGAAAACCCCCGTTTCAGTGCTTTCCGGATCATTGAGCATCATTGCCAGAAAGCTGGCCCTTCTCCCCGACAAGAACTGGGAAAACACCCTTGCGAGAGGTGAAAGGAACCTGGACCGGATCATAGAGATTCAAAACCAGGTGGAAGACATCATGCGGGGGCGGGATTATGAACCCCACCACGTGCTGAGCCAGATGGTCGATTTGTGTGCCGACGAACTGGAAACCCTTGTGGCAGAACAGGTGGGCGAGGGCGAAATCGTTGAAACCATTCGAAAACGCATCGATGACATCTTCGGGCCAAAGGAGATGACGTCACAGCTTCTGGCGCTGGACCAGGTGGTTCAAGAACGGCTGGAAGCACTCAAGCCCCTGTTTTCGCATCGCAATGTTCAGATCATGGAAAACCTTAAACCCACGCACCCCATTTCGATCCCCCTGGAGCCGTTGCAGAAAGTGATTGACGGCCTGATCAAAAATGCCGTGGAAAACACGCCGGATGAAGGAAAAGTTGAAGTTACCGTGGCGCAAACGGATGGCATGGTCGAGGCGATGGTACGGGACTACGGGGTGGGCATTATCGAAGATGCACAGAGAAGAATCTTTGAAGGCTTTTTTGCCACCCAGGACACCCTGGCATACTCTTCCAAAAGGGCTTTCGATTTCAATGCCGGCGGAAAAGGTGCTGACCTGCTGCGCATGAAAATCTTTGCCGAACGGTACGGCTTCAAGATCAGAATGACCTCCACCCGCTGCCCCTTTATCCCTGAAGAAACCGATCTATGCCCGGGCACCATCAGTGAGTGCAGCCACTGCGACCGCCCGGAGGATTGCTTTGTTTCGGGAGGCACCACTTTTAGGCTTCAGTTTAAGAACAAAGACAAAGGGTCTGCCGTTGACTCTTAGTATCACTCGGTTTCCTGTCACAAAAAACAAGAAAATTTTTTGGCAGGTCTGAAGCTCCACTGCCGTTCGCGCTGGGATGACCCACAATTATATGGGGGTTGGCGATGGAAAACGTGCGAAGACTGACTTGGAGGAATTGACCACCCTTCCTGGAAACGAGGGCAAGACAGCGGCGGACTGTTTCGTGGATATTCTTGCCCTAGACCCTTATAGTCGAGACGTCCCTGGAAGCGCCGACGCACCGTTTGCGTATACTAATGAACTCCGCGAAAAGGTCAAGGACCACATTATCCCTGGGGACCACATTATCCCTGGGGACCATATCTTCATGAGCTCCGATGGACTTGCATCCTCTGAGGAACGTGACACGCCGATCGTCCACCCCAGAAGCTTCGACAACGCCACAAGGGTCCTGACAGAGTTCGTTTTGCCTGCCCAAGGAGCAGGGATGGATTTTTCCGCTGCAATCAAGAAGATGACCTCTCTTCCTGCCGAAAAATTCAAGCTACGGGAAAGAGGCAGGATCGAAGAGGGATACTTCGCGGATATCGTGGTGACCAATAGGGGAAAACTCAAAAGCAATGCGACCTTTCAAAATGAGAATCAATACTCGGAAGGAGTGGAATACTGTCTGGTCAACGGTGTCCTGGCCATTGACAATGGAAAGGCCACGGACCAAAGGGCGGGCAAGGCCCTGCGGATGTCGAAAGGGAGAGTCGGCTGATGGGGGCCAGGGTTCACGAATGGGATCAGGACTTGACCTGAGACAGGTCCTTCATGATCTGCCCAACGCCTTCCGGTTTTCGTCTCCCTCTCGAATGCACGATAACTATACTCCTGGAATTTCAGGAGGCCGTGAAACAGAAGGCTGCAAAACCAATTGTTGACTATTTTCAAAGGGTTTACGATGCTACCGTATGCATGCATTGTTTCACATGAGAGTCCTGTCTGATACAAAATATACCTGACTATTCTCTTGTCATTTTTAAATCCCATTTTTTTCTTGACAAAAGGCAGCTTTTGTCCTTACATCAATCTCAGGTATTCTTTTGTAGGCATTCCCACCAAACCTTCAACCTCTATCCAGGAGGTTACCCAATGAAAAAACACATCAAAATGTATATGCCTTGCTCCTAATAGGCGTCATTTTCCTGTTGGGAGCTCAACTCCATCTTTATAAAGCCAAATCCATCGTGAGATGAGGACGGAAAGCCACGGGTCTTGGTATTTTCTGTTGGCCCTAATCGCGGTGCGTATTCTTCCCGTAAGAAAGCCGGGCTGCCGAATGTGACATCGTAAAGGTCGCAATAGGTATAGCTCGGCTTTCTAGATTTTTAACTCTTCAAATACGAGGACAGGGATGGAAAAGACGTCCAGGTGGTGTGAGGTTCGTCTCCATCAATTGATAAAAAGAGGTTTTCAGAAATTGCCGATACGCAGCCTCCAAGGCGGCTCTATGCCACTTTGGAGGCGTTCTTATTGCCTGCGGCATCCTTTTAATTAGTTTTTCGGTTAAGTTTAATAAAGGAGAAAAACCATGGGAAAATATCTGGTACTTTGGGAAGTAGACCAAACGAAGATTCCTGTTGATCCAAAAGAACGAGGAGCAGGATGGAGTTTTTTAATGGCTATGATTAGACAAGATATCGAAAAGGGAATAACGAAGGACTGGGGGTCATTTGTTGGTGAGAGCAAAGGATATGCCATCAATGAAGGGACTGAGTTGGAATTGATGAACTCTCTCCAGCAATATATCCCATTTTGTATTTTCAAAGTACACCCAATCTCCACAGAGAGCCAAGTGAACGAAATGATCAAAGCACTATCGGGTTAATGCTGATTTCTAAATCAACAAAATAAGACTTTTTCGGAACTCAAAGAAAAGGGGGACATCATGAGAAAAACAATTATGGCACTAATGCTCACCACAGTTCTCTTGGTCTGCGCGGTATCTGTTGCTGCCGAGATGGCAAAGGAGGGAACAAGTTCAGGAAAAGGCTTTTACAGTGGGGCTCTCCAAATGCTACCAATGGGAAAAGAACGTGTACAAATAAATTACGAAGTCTACGGGATATTAGTTGACGACAGCGGAAAGGGCCTATTTCATAATGCGTCTCAGCACGTTTTGGGAGCAATGCACGTTGTTAAAGGCGCGATTGAGGACTCCGGCTTTATTGTCAGTACCCTCCCAAGCGGTGACAAAGTGTTCATGACCTACAGATGCTCTGGTAAAATGGGAAAACCTACGACTGTCAAAGGGACTTTTACCTATGTGGGCGGTACTGGAAAAGTCAGCGGTATTCAGGGCGGTGGTGAATTCACTCGATATTCATTACAGCCTCCCGCCAAAGGAAGAAGTGCAAGTATCAGCGTATCGAAATCTCATTGGAAAATAGTCGAACCCTAGAAGTAGATCTTCAGGTGCAACACCCAAGGCAGGGTCAGAAATGGCCTTGCCTTTTGGGTCAGGATACCCATTTGTTGGCTGTATATGATCCGTTCTCCCGATGCAACAATGCGTCAAGTTATTCCTAGTGTCATGTCAAGCTTGACATGACACTAGATCAAAATAATCTTTGTTCGTGTCAAGATTAAGAAGGTTTTGACAAGAAGCATTCTCATGGACTACTCTCAATGTATCCAGGTTGGCGATGAAAAAGCTGATCACAACATCTTGGCTATCGTCCAAACGGCTTTGTTTCCATACTGTCAAAACCTATTTCCAGGGTCTTGAGGAATGTGATATGGAAAGAATGCACGTATTGGTTCAATCGATGACCCTTAACCAAGACTCCGGATTTGTGTGGAAATCATGCTAAACTGATGTGATATCTCTGGTGATGAAAATAATGCCTTTCAAGACATGATCTAAAACCAAGAAGGGGAGAACGGAATTGTAAAGGTTCATACACAGTGTCCAAGACACAATGGGTATGGGCGTTTTCAGTTTAAAAGGGATTTGGAGAATTTTCTGATGGCAAAAAAGCCGACCTACGAAGAATTGGAACAAAGGGTCAAGGAATTAGAAAATGGAACCTTTGGCCGCAAACAGGCAGAGAAACAATCGCAGTTAGACCATTCCCGTCTGATGGGCATCCTGGAATTAATCCCGGACGGTGTGTACATTGTTGACCAGCATTTCAATATCGAATACATCAATCCTGTTATCGAGAGAGACTTCGGCAAGGTCCAGGGGCGTAAATGCTATCAGTATCTCCAAAATAGGACAGCATCATGCCCATGGTGCAAAAATGAGAAAGTCTTTGCCGGAAGATCTATTAGATGGGAGTGGTATTCAGTCAAGAACGATAGGCATTATGATCTTTTTGACACACCTTTTGAGAATTTCGATGGAACCATTTCTAAATTGCAGATTTTTCATGATATCACCGAGCGCAAACGGGCCGAGGAGTTGCTGCGGGAGAGCGAAAAAGAGTACAGCTCAACGTTGAATGATCTTCTCGTAGGAGTAGTTGTGCATGCTAGTGATACAAGTATTCAACTAAGTAATCCAGAAGCAACGAATATCCTTGGTCTGACGTATGAACAGATGTCGGGGAAGAAGACTATTGATCCTGCATGGAAGTTTTTGCATGAAGATTCAACTGTTATGAAAGTTGAGGACTATCCTGTAAGTATAGTATTTTCAACAAGAAAGCCGATTCATGGTTATGTTGTTGGAATCAATAGACCTGATAGAGATTATGTAACCTGGGCAATTAGCAATGCAATTCCAGTGTTCTCCAACAACAATGAACTGGAAAAAGTCGTCGTAAATTTTGTCGACATCACCTCTCGCAAGCAGGCGGAGGAGGCGCTGCGGGAGAGTGAGGCACAAAAAAAGGCAATTCTTGATGCCTCGATTGATGTTATCAGGCTTGTTGATAAGGACATGAAAATAATCTGGTCAAATAAAACAACTGCAACAGAACTCAAAGTGGCCCCAGAACAGTTAGTGGGGAAGTTCTGTTATGAAGCTGTTGCTGGAAGAGATACCCCCTGCTCTGGATGCCCAACCAAAAAGGCGCTTAAGAGTGGTAAAATTGAACACACTCTTATGCACCAAAAGGAATTAAAGGGGATCAAGGAGGAAACGTACTGGGATGATTATGCGGTGCCTGTTAAGAACGAATCGGATGATATTGTAAACATTATTCAAATTTCCCGGAATATCACCAATAGCAAGCTGGCAGAAGAGGCACTCCGGGAGAGCGAAAAGAAATACCGAACTGTCTTGGATTCAAATCCTGATCCTGTGGTTGTCTATGACATGGAGGGAAAGGTTACCTATCTTAATCCTGCATTTACCCGTGTTTTTGGCTGGTCATTGGATGAGCAGATAGGAAAGAAAATAGATAATTTCGTACCAGAGGAAAATTGGCCGGAAACCAGGATGATGATCAACAAGGTAACGGCATTAGGAGAAAGCTTCTCTGGTCTTGAAACTCGTCGGCACACCAAAGAGGGGAACATTCTTGATATCAGTATAAGTGGATCTTGTTATTGTGACCAGGAAGGCAACATTGCAGCCAGCGTTATCAATTTACGGGACATTACAGCACAAAAAAGACTGGAAGACCAACTCCGACAAGCTACTAAAATGGAGGCTATTGCCACCCTGGCAGGTGGTGTTGCCCATGAATTCAACAATGCCCTCATGGGGGTTATGGGGAATATTGAGCTGCTCAAAATTGATTTGCCTGAAGATGAAAGGCGAGACAGGTCTTTTGAGGCCATGAAGGATTCCGGTCATCGCATGTCCCGTTTGACCGACCAGTTATTGGCCTATGCAAGGGGAGGGAAATATCAAGCAAAAGATCTGAAGTTGGATGATTTTACCATAGGAACCCTGCCGATTTTGCAACATGCACTCAACCCTGAAGTCAGGGTGGAAACCAGATTTCAAAAAGATACCTCATATATCAGGGCCGACCATGCTCAGATGCAGATGGTCATGTCTGCCATAGTGGCCAATTCAAATGAGGCCATTAAAGATGAGGGCCTTATCAGTATAACTGCCGGAAACAAAGATCTTGATGAGGATTTCACAAAACAGCATCCCGGTCTTAAGCCTGGGTCCTATGTCTGTGTCACGATCGAGGATAACGGTAAAGGCATGGATGAAGAAGAAAAAGAGAAAATATTTGAGCCCTTTTTCACCACCAAGTTTCAAGGCCGTGGGATGGGCATGGCCGCGGTGTATGGCATAATCAAAAGCCATGATGGCGCAATCACGGTGGACTCAGAACCGGGCAAAGGGACTGTGGTCCGTATCTATCTTCCTGCCGTTGAGGCAAAGGAAGAAGCCAAGGCGGTTAAACAACCGAAGACCGAAATCGCCAAGGGCGAGGGTACCATCCTGGTTATTGAGGATGAAGAGTCTCTGGTGTATATGTTCAGACAGATATTAGAGAAACTGGGCTATCGTGTGCTTGTGGCTGAGACAGGAAAAGAGGCCGTTGCGCTTGCCAAGACCTTTGATGGTCAGATTGACCTCGCACTCCTGGACATAAAACTGCCGGATATGGACGGCGGCAGGGTTTACCCTCTTATCATGGAAGCAAGACCTGGTCTGAAAGTGATTGTGTGCAGTGGCTATAGCATACATGGCCCAGCCCAGGATATCCTTGATGCCGGCGCCGAAGGATTCATCCAGAAACCGTTTTCGATTGCACCTTTTGCTGAGAAATTGAAGGAGGTATTGGAAGGAAAGTAGGTGGCAAAATCGGTCCGATTTCACTGAAAGTCTGACTCAAGAATGCCTATATCATTGTTGTCGCAAGCCATTTTTTCGGAACGAAACAATTCATCTGGCAGCTTTGCGAAATCTGGTCTAATGTGGTACGCAAGGATCATTGCACGGATCTTGCGTTTCACGGCAGGGCACGCCCTGGGATAACTGCTAATATTCCCACCGAGTTAGGATATATTAAAGGGTTCCGATATAGCCAAAATCGGCATATTTCAAGACACAAAAAAAGGACCGTAAGTTTTTGTTTTTACTTACGGTCCTTGTTTTTTTGTTCTGGAGGCGGCAACCGGATTCGAACCGGTGAATAACGGTTTTGCAGACCGCTATTGATACCGCTCAACTGTCTGAATTACTGGCCTTTTTTAGGCCAACCACTTTTTGTGGTGTGACTTTTGGTGTAAAAATTTTCTGAATTTCTCTAACCTGTTGGCAACCCACAACAGCACTCGCATTCGAGATGTAGTTTTTATTTAGCCCCTCGTGTACGGTTAATTACCCCTCAAAAAAAAATCTGCCTGCGGGGTAGAGCGGTTAAGGTTTAAACATGCAATCTTAAACCTGCCTTCTCTCATTTTGGATCTGGTAACCTCGCATAATTTTCGCGGTCGATTTTTCTTGACACCAGATAGGTTTTTTGATAAGCATTAAATAGGTAGTTATCCTAATGGACTGACTCCATTCAGAGTTATGCCGCATAATGATAATAAGAAAACCTCTGAAGCATATTCATAGCTTCTTATAGGGTATAGTCTGACCTGTAGGGAGTTCAAATTTTATTTTAGAGAAAGCCAAACCCATCGTGAGATGGGGACGGAAAGCCACGGGTCTTGAAATAAGATAGCCGGGTTGCCTGGACATAGGTGATCCGGTTTTTTTGTTTTTCCTTATAAATATAAACAATTACAAAATAGGAGGTGGGCTATGAGAAAGGCTGTTGTTCTGGCGTCGGTAATAGTAAGCTTGGTTTTAGTAGCGGGTTTGGCTTTTGCTGGTTCGGTTGTAAAATCAAGCGGACAAACAGTTTATGTTCCTGCATCTTTTTTCGGCTACGATGGGGGGATGATGGTGACTCGCATGGTCATTCGGAATACCGACCCTGAAAATGCAATCACCGTAAACTCGGTAAAATACTATAGTCATGATGGTATCCAGCTGTACGAATACTTAATTCAACCTATAACTATTGGTCCTTTTTATTCTAAGTCGTTCAAGACAACCAATGATGAATTTCTGCACGATATGAATGATGGAAGGCCTTTCTTTCTGGTAGAATGGGAGGCCGAGAAAAGAGTCATTGCACCTAGAATCGGAGCTGGAATAGCAACAATTAATCTCAGCACAGGAGAGGTAACTTCGCTTTCGAGCGTTGGAGGCTATGTCATAAAGGATAAATAGTATTCATTTAAGATAGCCTCGACTTGGATATAGTCCTTCAAAAAGCAGGGTCATTTTCGGCCCTGCTTTTTCGTTTTGGTGGATGCAGTTTTTCGCTTAAGCTTCCTGCTTACCGTGACGACAACCTATATGATCATCAGTCGGAGTTTTTTAAAACATCAACACCGTAGATTTCGTCTCGTATTCTTGTGCTATAAAGCTGGCTGAAAACAAACCAGTCGTTCTTGTACGGAAGATTGTCTTATTTCCGTATATTTTCTAACGGGGCCGATTACCTGATTTATTAAGCTCCACGATTTTTTGTGAAGAGGTCCCCTGAAGTGGACCCCATTGTTTGGACAGCCCCGGAGGGGCGATAAGCTCTGAATTGTGTTGTTTTGCTGCGGGGTCAATGTAAGGAGCCCGTAGGGCGACTGGAATTGACCCCGCAGCGGCGTTCATTTTTTTCATGCCGCTTTTGGCCATTTATGTTCTTTGAAATAGACTTCGTCTGGCGTCAGATCACCGAGTGATTGATGAAACCTCTCTTGGTTATAATACTCAAACCAGTGTTTCAAGCCTTTTCGAAGATCCGCCCCGTTGTCGAAGGCCCTCAAGTAGACATAGTGATGCTTTACGGTCCACCATAACCGTTCGATGAAAATGTTGTCTTGAAAACGGCCGCGGCCGTCCATGCTTATTCTTATTCCATGGGCTTCCAATTCACCGGTAAAGTCTTCGCCTGTGAATTGACTTCCTTGATCAGTATTAAAAATCTCAGGGCAACCATGGCAACGAATGGCATCTTTCAATGCCTCAACACAAAAATCGGCTTCCAATGTGTTTGAGACGCGCCAAGACAATACTTTTCGACTGTACCAGTCCATTACCGCTACCAGGTACATGAAGCCGCGTTTCAAAGGGATATACGTTATATCCGCCGCCCATACCTGATTCGGGCGGTTTATTTTCAACCCTCGCAGCAAATATGGATAAATTTTGTGCGCGGGGTGAGGTCTGCTTGTTTTTGGCTTTGGGTATATGGCCTCAAGGCCCATAAGACGCATAAGGCGTTGAACTCGTTTACGATTAATCTTATTTGAGCCCAGTCTCCGCAAATAATTTCGCATTGATCGGCTCCCGTAGACCGGCGTTTTAAATATTGTTCGTCAATGATCCGCATTAGTTCAAGATCCTCTTTTTTAACCTTCTTGCGTTTGTAATAAACAGAGGATCTGCTGATCTTCAGCATCTTGCATTGCTGTAAAATACTGACGCCTGGATATTGGGAGTCTATCATGTCTTTCCGCTGTTTGCGTGTTAGAGACTGAACCTTTTCGACAAAAAATCTCGTTCCACCTTTAGCTGGCCAATATGGCGATAGAGGTCTTCAATTTGAGCTTCGTTTTGTTTACGGGATTTTTGGCCTTTATCAAAAATATCGGCAGCGCCATCAAGCAGTGCCCATTTCCAATTGTTTATCATTGTGGGGTGAATCCCAAATCTGGCAGAAAGCTGGGAAACTGTTTCTTCGTTTCGCAGTGCAGTCAAGGCAACCTTCGCTTTGAATTCCGGTTTGTACTGAGTTCGTTTCTTGCTCATTGTCATCTCCTTTCGTGGGTTGACTCAGAGCTTAGCACATTGTCCGAATTTTGGGGACCACCTCACACCCGACACCGGGAACACCAGAAAGAAAAATCAGACTCTCCGCATATCGGAAAAACCGTTTTCTGGTATCAAAAATAATTGATGAAATATGGTGTGACTTTTGGTGGAATTTTGGTGGAACTTTGTGAAATGTTGTGGACGTTCTGTGATACTTGGAATATATTAAAGAGTTTTGATATGGTCAAAATCGACTATTTTCCAGACACAAAAAAAGGACCGTAAGCTTTTGTTTTTACTTACGATCCTTGATTTTTTCTTCTGGAGGCGGCAACCGGATTCGAACCGGTGAATAACGGTTTTGCAGACCGCTGCCTTAGCCACTTGGCTATGCCGCCTTTTTATGGAGCGGGAAACGGGACTTGAACCCGCGACAACCACGTTGGCAACGTGGAGCTCTACCAGCTGAGCTATTCCCGCAAAATCAGGCCATTCTACAGAACCAAGCTGCTTTGTCAACAAAAAACACTGCAAAACCTTGAGTATTTTCGGTTCGGCCGACCCTCCGCCCTCCTAATGTCACAGCAAAAAAACTTAGCTGTGTCATAGGCCGTTATTTTATCCGAACACCTCGATTTGTCAATTAAAAAATGCAAAAACAGGTTCTTTCAATCTGGTCAGAATTTCGAGCATACAACCGTCAGTTGGCGGCATTCTTGTAGGAACGATAGTAACGCATCACCCTTTCAACAAACGCGTGGGTCTCGGGAAAAGGCGGAATCCCATTGTAGTTTTCCACGGCCTCGGGACCGGCATTATAAGCCGCCAGGGCCAGGGTTTTATTGTTCTTGAAACGCTTGAGCAACAGGCTGAAATACCGGGTACCACCTACGATGTTTTCTTCCGGATCATGGGGATCCAGAACCTCCATGTCGCTGGCCGTCCCCGGCATCAACTGCATAAGGCCTTTAGCGCCCTTTTTAGAAACCGCCTCCTGGTCAAAGCCCGATTCAGCCTTGATAATCGCTTTGATAAAATGGATATCAATCCCAAAACGATCGGAGGCATTTTTTACGATGCCACCGTACTCGGCCAGATATTCCGATGGTGTTCTATTGCTGGAACGAACATAAAGCCGATAGCGACTGTCGGTCTTGCGGTTTGTGAAATGCCACACCCCGTTATTGTCCACATAACGGAAAATTTCCGCCGAAACCAGACCCTGGCCAAACAGGGAAAAGGCCATTAAGACCACGATCCCCCAGAGGCATCTTTTTTTGATGTTTTTTTTCAGCCCAATTTTTTCCAATCCGCCAAAAAATTCTCCAGACCAATATCGGTTAAGGGGTGCTTGATCAATTGCCGAATCACTTTCAGTGGAATCGTGGCGATATCAGCCCCGACCAAGGCAGCATCCAGCACATGGATCGGGTTTCGCACACTGGCCACGATAATTTCCGTTTCATAGGCGTAGTTTTCATAGATGGCGGCAATTTGCTCCACCAAATCCATTCCCACGGAACTGATGTCATCAAGCCGACCTACAAATGGGCTGATATAGGCTGCGCCCGCCTTCGCGGCCATCAATGCCTGGACCGGTGAAAAACACAGGGTCACATTGGTTTTGATCCCTTTTTCGGTCAGCACTTTCACAGCCTTCAGCCCTTCTTCAATGAGCGGCACCTTGATGACGATGTTATCTGCCATACCCGCCAGGTCCTGCGCTTCTGCAACCATTTTCCCTGCCTCGAGGCTGACCACCTCGACGCTGACCGGACCCGCAACAACGGCACAGATCTCTTTGATCAGTCCTCGAAAATCCTTTCCCTCTTTGGCCACCAGGCTGGGATTGGTTGTTACGCCATCGACCATCCCCAGATCCTGAGCTTCTTTAATCTCATCAACATTTGCCGTATCGATAAAAAACTTCATGCATATCCTCCAACCCGGTTAGCCCGGCATTTATAAGGTTTTAGATTTATTATACCATAAAACTACGGTTTCTTCCGCTGAAACGCATCAGCACACGCCTGGCTGCAAAAAAAATGCGTTTCACCACCAACAGTCTTTTTAACGGCGCCGCTTTTGGGGATATAGGTCATGCAATTCGGGTCCTGCACCATCTCATCCACAGGCCCTAAACCGGTATTTCCACGATCCCTTCCGCCAGATAAGCGCATCTTTTGAACGAAACGGAAAACGAAATAAGCCAGAACTCCAAAAAACAGCAGTTTCAGCATTCAGGACCTCTCATAAATTTCCACAGCCTGACCATCGCCTGGAAGCAATCCGGCCAGTTCCCGTATGGATTTTCCCAAAACCGGGTGAATCAGGTCGGGTGCAATCTGCAACAGGGGTGTCAGCACAAAACGTCTCAAATGCATCAGCGGATGGGGAACAATTAAGTCAGGCTTCTTGATGATCCGGGAGCCAAACAACAGGATATCCAGATCGATCACCCTCGCGTCCCATTTTTTCCGTCTCACCCGGCCCATATGCGCTTCAACCTCAAGAAGGCGCCTGATCAGCGCACCGGCGGAAAGATCCGTATCCACACAAACCACACCGTTCACATAAGGGTCCTGCCCCTCAACCCCTACGGGCTCGGTCCGGTAAAAGGGCGATTGCATCCTTACTGAACACCCCTCCAGCCGCCCCATCAGGGAAATGGCCCTTTTGCAATGATCGATTTTACGACCGATATTTGATCCAATGCCGATGTAAGCGCTTTCCATTGATCCAAGCAGGGGCACGATGCATCGTGCCCCTACAGACCTTTCAATCTCTCAATGGCCTCTCCAAGCCTTTTTCGGTTCTGGGTCAAAGCAATACGGAAATACCCTTCCCCCGGGTCACCAAAGCCATTACCCGGCGTGACCACCAGACCCGCCTCTTCCAGAAGACGGGTGGCCAGTGATCCAGATGTGTACCCTTCAGGCACCCGGATCCACAAGTAGAAGGTCGCCTTTGGCGGATCCAATTCAAACCCCGCTTCCCTGAGTCCTTGGACCATGAGATCCCGCCTGGCCGAATAGATGCGGTGCATATCCGCAACACAAGTCTGATCCCCTCGGATGGCCTCTATCCCTGCCCTCTGAACCGCTTGAAACACACCGGAATCGATATTGCTCTTTATGGCGCCGAGCCCTGCAACGCCTTCTGGGTTTCCCACGGCAAAACCGATTCGCCAGCCGGTCATATTGTAAGTTTTAGAAAGGGAATGGAATTCCATCCCCACTTCTTTAGCACCGTCAACCTCCAGAAAACTGGGGGGACGATACCCATCAAAAGCCATCTCCGTATAGGCCGCATCATGGCATACCAGAATGCTGTGCTTTTCCGCAAAGGCGACCACACGGCGGAAAAAATCGAGATCCGCCACTGCTGAAGTCGGGTTATTGGGATAATTGATAAACATCAGCTTGGCACGATCCGCCACCTCCGGGGGAATAGCTTCCAGATCAGGCAAGAAATTATTCTGGCTCAATAGCGGCATCACATGGGACTCGCCACCCGCAAAAAGGGTTGCAATGTTGTAAACCGGGTACGCCGGGCTGGGCACCAGGGCCACGTCGCCCGGGTTGATAAAGGCCAGGGGAAGATGGGCAATGCCTTCCTTGCTCCCAATGAGGGATACCACTTCCAAGCCCGGATCCAGTGCCACGTTAAAACGCTCCCCATACCACCAGGCCACAGCTTCTTTGAAATCCGACATCCCCGAATAGGATGGGTACTGGTGATTTTCCGGATCGTCAACCGCCCGCTTCATCTCCCCAATGATATGTTCCGGTGTGGGGAGGTCCGGGTCACCCACACCCAGGTCAATAATATCCACACCTCTGGCTTTTACCTCGGCCTTCTTCCGATCAATCTCCTTAAACAGGTA
>CAZPQA010000071.1:1600-2769 GCA_964588535.1 uncultured Desulfobacteraceae bacterium | reverse complement strand
ATCCAAAGGGCTGCCCTTACGGCTCCCCTTGCAAAATTATCACGATTATGGGCCCGGTGAACCAGTTCCAACCGCTCACCAATACCGCCAAACATGACCGTATGTTCTCCCGCAATATCACCGGCGCGCCAGGTCTGAATGCCGATCTCTTCATCTGTTCGCTCGCCGATCATTCCTTTTCGACCATAAACGCCCACTTTTTCTAGATCACGATCCACCGCTTCCGCCAGAATCTGCCCCAGCCGCATGGCGGTTCCACTTGGGGCATCCTTCTTAAGCCGATGATGGGCTTCCAGAATTTCCATATCGAAATCATTACCTAAGATTCGCGCCATCTCCCCCGCAATTTTGAACATGACATTGACACCGACGCTCATATTGGGCGCCATGACGCATGGCATTTTTTCCGAAAGGGTTTTAATCTCTGCGATGCCGTCTTCAGAGATCCCGGTGGTTCCGATGACCACGGCAATCCCCTTTTCTGAAGCCTTTCGCGTATTTTGAAGGGTGCTCTGGGGCTGTGTGAAATCGATCAATACATTCGCCCCGCTGACGGCTTCATCAAGGGACCCGCAGATCCTGACACCCAGTTCACCCATTCCAGCAACCGATCCCGCATCCTCACCCACACTTTTGTGGTCGGAATGTTCAAAGGCGCCTGCCAGTTCGGTCTCAGGGTTCTGGTGAATCATGTGAATGATTCTTCCCCCCATGCGACCGGCGGCCCCCGCAACCGTTATTCTAATCATGATATAACCTCCATGATCTTGTATCTTTCCCTCTGCGTTTTATATAAGACCGTAATCCGTAAGCACCGTTTTCAGTTTTTCCAGGTTGGCAGAACCCATTGGGCACATGGGCAATCTCATTTCATCGCCGATCAAACCCATCAATGCCGCGGAAGTTTTCACCGGAATCGGGTTCGTTTCAAAAAACATGGCCTTGCACAGGGGCAACAGTTTGTAGAAAAGGGTTTTGGCCTCCTCTACATTGCCCTCCGCCCAGGCCTTCACCAGATTGGCGCTATGGGCGGGAACGATATTGGCCACAACGGAAACCACCCCTTTTCCGCCAATGGCCAGCACCGGCAAGGTCAGGTTGTCGTCTCCAGATAACAACGTGATGTTTTCGCCTGCCATCCGCACCACATCGGCCATTTGCCCCACATT
>CAZPQA010000071.1:0-1500 GCA_964588535.1 uncultured Desulfobacteraceae bacterium | reverse complement strand
ATTTGAAATTCAATAAGTTTACGATATGCGTTTTCATCCACCTGCCCATTTTTGAAAGGGGTCACAATTGCCACAATAGAGCCTTTGAACATGGGGAACCTCCTTTTCTGGTTGTTCTGGATTCATGGATCAAAACACGCCGAGCCCTTAAATGGCTTCATCATGAAGCGTCGCCATATAAATGACAGACGTGTTTCCCTGGAGCCAAACCCTCTCGCCGGTTCGGTCACCAATGCCTCCGCTGTTTAAATGGATCGTCAATATTTCACCACCCCGCGTGTGAACCCTGGCCGGAGAAGACACCATGCCGCGACGGTACGCCATCAGGGCAGAGGCGATGGCCCCGGTTCCACATGCCAGGGTTTCGTCTTCCACGCCCCGTTCATAGGTTCTGACCGCCAGTTCATCCGGGCCCATAGTGGTCATGAAATTGGCGTTGGTCCCTTCGGGGGAAAACCGTTCATGATAGCGGATCTCGCGGCCCTGCTCTATAACGGGATGATTTTCCAGGTCCGCCACCTGCACCACCACGTGGGGGACCCCGGTGTTCACAAAATCACAGCTTACCCAGCCGGGGAGCAACGCCAGATCAACTTCCATCGTCTCATTTCGAGGTTCCGGCATCAGAACCTTGACCACACGGCCCTCCACCTGGGCGGAGATGGGACCTACACGTGTTTCGAAGGTCATTTCGGAACCGGCAATCCCCTTTAAGTAGGCGAAACGGGAGACACATCGTCCGCCGTTACCGCACATTTCCACCTCACCACCATCAGCATTAAAATACCGCCATCCAAAATCATATTTCTTCGAATCCGTCACAAATATGACGCCATCGGCCCCAACGGATTCCCTGCGCCGGCAGGAACGCGACACCAACCGGCTCATGTCATCCTCTTTTACAAGCCCTTGCCGGTTGTCAATGAGAATGAAATCATTACCGGTGCCGCTCATCTTCCAGAATTCAATGGGTTCCATTTTTCAAAACCTGCTATCTCAATCTTCGGTCAGAAAACCCGGGATGGATTCCCCTCGCACAAGGTCTTCAAAAGTTTCCCGCTGCCGAATGATTTCAAAGCGGTCTCCCTTGACCATCACCTCACATACACGAGGCCTGGAGTTGTAGGTGGACGACATGCTGAAGCCATAGGCGCCCGCACTCATGACGGCGATCAAATCATCCGGCGCCAGGGGATCCACCAGCCTTTCCTTGGCCAGAAAATCACCGGATTCACAAATGGGTCCCACAATATCCGCTGTCAGCTTTTCGCCGGGCGTCTGTTTCACCGACTGAATGCCATGGTAGGCCCCGTAAAGACTCGGCCTCATCAGGTCGTTCATGGCAGCGTCCACCACAAAAAAATTCTTCTCGTGGCTGGTCTTGGCGTAAAGCACCTTTGTGATCAGTGCACCGGCATTGCCCACAATGACACGCCCCGGTTCCAGGATCAGGGTCCAGTCCGAAGAGGCCAACTCTGATTTGATGTCTTGGGCATATTC
>CAZPQA010000070.1:0-18026 GCA_964588535.1 uncultured Desulfobacteraceae bacterium | reverse complement strand
TTATCGCCTTCCTTGAACTCGAACAAATTTTCTCATTTGTGGACGGACACTACTTGACAATTTCTGGGGGAATTTATGGCTAAAATCAGGGTTTATGAGTTAGCGAGGGAACTCAAGATGGAGAGTAAGGAGCTCGTGGAGGCGCTCAATGCGGGTGGATTGGACATCAAAAACTATATGAGTACCCTTGATGAAGAAATGGTTTCCAAGGCCAGGAAGGTTATTTCCGGCGCCATATCAGAAGTGGTGATTGAAAAAAGGGTTAAGCCCAGGGTTATTCGCAGACGAAAGAAAATGGTTCAGGTTGAAGAAAAAGATGAATTGGCAGACGAAGCCGATGGACTGCCCACGGATGAGATCCCTGAAGCGATTCTGGGAACCCCTGATATGGAAAAAGGTTCCCCTGCAGTTTCGGAAGTGGCAGCAAAACCGGAAAAAATCAAGACCCCAGTATCCGATGATGAAGCCCAAGCCCCGGCTGAAATTGTTGGTGACGCACCGGTAGTGCCTGAGGAAGATTCCCCCGCTCAGGAACCGGAAGTGCCTGAAGCCCAAGCCCCGGCTGAATTTGTTGTCCCGGTTCAAAAACCGGCGGTCTCAAAAAAGCCCTCTGGAAAAAAGAAACCGGCGGTTTCAGACAAAAAATCCTCCGCACCTGGTAAGCCCGCCAAAACAAAAGGAAAGAAAGGCAAGAAAAGAAAATCTGACAAGCCTGCCAAAATTATCAGCCCGCCGGACGAGGGCCTGCTTAAGGATATCCTTGCCAGAGAAACTGAAAAAAAACATGTAAAGCCAAAAGCTTCAAAGCCAAAGCCAAAGCGTCAGGCTTCCAAGCCGGTTCCTGAAATACCGAAACAACCGCTGCCGCCCAAAGTATTTGAGCCACCGCCGGATGATGGGAAACCCTCAAAAAAGAAGAAGGGTTGGCAAAAGGACCAAGACGGGGCCACACCGAAACGAAGCGTTGCAAAACGGCGGAAAAAAGAGGTTTACGAGCGGGCGGATCTTTACCAGGATCGTGGCAAGAAGCGTAAGGGGAGAAAAGGC
Source organism: uncultured Desulfobacteraceae bacterium (assembly GCA_964588535.1). Classification (GTDB taxonomy): domain Bacteria; phylum Desulfobacterota; class DSM-4660; order Desulfatiglandales; family Desulfatiglandaceae; genus NaphS2. Next base: position 16,979 of record CAZPQA010000070.1, on the reverse strand, counting down.
GGTAAGAAAAGCAGGGATATCCCCAGAAAATTAAAACAGACAGAGATCACGACGCCTAAAGCCATCAAGAGGCGGATTAAGGTTCAGGACACCGTCACCGTTACGGATTTGGCCAAGGCCATGGGGACCAAGGCCACGGAATTGCTTAAACTACTCATGAAACTGGGTGTAATGGCCAATATCAATCAATTGCTGGATTTTGATACGGCTTCTCTGGTTGCCGATGAGCTCAGTTTTGAATTGGAGCTGGACGCCTTCAAGGAAGAGCGGTTTTTTTCCGATGTGGAGGACCTGCCCGAAGATCTGGTGCCAAGACCGCCTGTTGTGACCATTATGGGCCATGTGGATCACGGCAAGACTTCCCTGCTCGATTATATTCGAGAATCGAACATTATTGGGGGAGAATCGGGCGGTATTACCCAACACATCGGGGCATACTATGTGAAGCGTGAAGCCGGTGATATTGTTTTTCTCGATACGCCCGGCCATGAAGCATTTACGGCCATGAGAGCGCGGGGAGCAAGAATTACCGATATTATCATCCTGGTGGTGGCGGCGGATGATGGTGCCATGCCACAGACCAAGGAAGCCATTAATCACGGGCGGGCAGCGGGAATCCCCATCGTTGTGGCCATCAATAAAATGGACAAGGCCAATGCTGATCCGGAAAGGGTTAAACGGGAATTGGCTGAATTGGATCTTGCACCGGAGGAATGGGGGGGCGATACGCTCTTGGGGGAAATTTCGGCCAAAACGGGAGAAGGGGTCGATGATCTCCTGGGGTTGATCCTGCTGCAGTCTGAAATGCTTGAATTGTTGGGGAATCCCAGCAGGGAGGCAAGAGGGTCTGTGGTGGAGGCGGAACTGGACAAGAGCCGTGGACCGGTGGCCACGGTCCTGATTCAAAACGGCACGCTTAATCCGGGTGATCAGTTTGTTTGCGGTGAGCATTTCGGCCGCGTGCGGGCCATAGTGGACAGCCGCGGGCGGAAAATGACGACCGCAGGCCCCTCTACTCCCGTCGTTTTGTATGGGATCTCCGGTGTTCCCATGGCCGGGGATGAGTTTATTGTTGTGAAAGATGAAAAAATCGCCAAACAGATCATTGAACATCGAAAAGAAAAATCCAGGAAACAGGAAGGCACAAAAACCGGATTGGTGAGCCTCGATGATTTATACGAAAGGATTAAGGATGGCGGTGTTAAAGAATTGAATATCATCCTTAAGGCCGATGTGCAGGGCTCTTCGGAGGCCCTTGCCGAGTCCCTGGTCAAGCAGAGTACGGATGCTGTAAAGCTGCAGGTGATACATTCAGCAACCGGCGGCATCACGGAATCCGATGTCACCCTTGCTTCCGCTTCCGATGCCATTATTCTGGGGTTCAACGTGAGGGCCAACCCACGTGTCATGGCCCTTGCCGAGAAAGAGAATATCGATATCAGGTTTTATGACGTTATCTATAACGCCATCAAGGACGTCCGTTTGGCCATGACCGGCCTTTTAGAACCGATTTTAAAAGAGAATGTGATTGGGCGCGCGGAAGTCCGGGAGATTTTCCGGGTGCCTAAAGTGGGCGCCATTGCGGGATGCCACGTTACGGATGGCCATGTGGAAAGAAATGCCAAGGTTCGGTTGTTAAGAGACGAAGTGGTTGTTTTTGACGGATTGATTTCATCTCTCAGGCGCTTTAAAGAAGATGTCAAAGAGGTGCAGTCTGGATACGAATGCGGTATTGGCCTGGACAATTTTGGTGATGTCAAACCGAGCGATATTTTCGAAATTTACCAGGTAGAAGAAGTGGCTGCGGAACTTTAATAGTGATGGTGGTGGGAATATTAAAAATCGAATTTCTCCTTTATGACAACCGATCTCTCAAGGGGAAGCGAAAAGTCGTCAGGAGTATGATCGACAAAGTCAAGAGCAAATTCAACGCAGCCATTGCGGAGGTGGGTGCCAACGATAAATGGCAGAAAATTGAGTTGGGTGTGACCACGGTGGGCAATGATCGACGTCATGTTGATTCCTCCTTGAACCACATCCTGGATTTTCTTGAATCCCTTTGCCTGGCGCAAATTGTAAACACGGAAATTGATATTATCAATATGTGATTGTGTAATTTTTTTGAGGTGGATTTTCATATGTTGCCAGGGAAACGATCCGTACGTGTCGGGGATGTAATTTTGAAAGAAGTGGCTTTCCTGCTGTTGGAGAAGGTGAGAGATCCGCGTGTTCAGGGTGTTACCCTGACGGGGGTTCGCCTCAGCGATGACCTCAAACTGGCCCGGATATATTACAGCGTTATGGGAGATCAGACCCGGGTGGAAAATGCACAGTCGGGTTTGAACAGTGCGACGGGGTTCGTAAAAAGAGAAATCGGCAGGCGTGCGGGTTTACGGTATATCCCTGAAATTAAATTTGTTTATGACCCTTCCCTGAAAACCGGAGAGCATATGGAGCGTGTTTTTGAAAAAATGCACCAGTAGGGGCGGGCCTTGTGTCCGCCCTCGGAGTAAAGGGATGGTTTCAGAAGATCCACTCCCGGGCACTTTAAAAAGGGTTGCCGGGGTGCTGAGTGAAGGGAAACGCTTTTTGATGATGACCCATGAAGATCCGGATGTTGATGGTCTGGGATCCATGCTTGCCCTTGGAAAGAGCCTGACGGATCTGGGAAAAGAAGTGGTGCTGCTGATCCAGAAGCCCGTTAACCCTCCTGTGGCGCTCTTAAGGGGCGCCGAAGAAATGCTTACGGTCTCGAAACCGGGCGGGGTTTCTGAAGCTGAAAGAGAATTTGATGCTGTTCTGGCGTTGGATTGTGCGGAGAGGGAAAGATTGGGGGCATGCCTGAGTGTGTGGTCCGGTGGGGGGCTTACCATTAACATTGACCACCATGAGACCAACACCTTCTTTGGGCAACACAACCTGGTTGATGTGAACAGCTCTTCCACCGGGGAGTTGGTGTATCGGTTGATCAGGACCGGGGATTTTCCACTGGACTTTGAGATTGCCGAGAATTTATTTGCGGCAATTCAGTCGGATACAGGGTCTTTCAGGTACTCCAACACCACGTCGGACGCCATGAGAATTTCGGCGGATCTGATGGAATATGGGGTTAACCCCTGGGAGATATCCCAGCGAATATTGAATGGATACGGCCCCGTGCGGTTAAAATTGCTGGCCATGGTCTTAGCCCGGGTAGAGTTTCACAACGAAGGCAGAATCGGTATGATGACGCTCTCCAAAGGGATGCTTAAAGAAAGCGGTGCACACGGTTCCGATAGTGAGGGCTTTGTGGATTATCCCCGATATGTCGAGGGGGTTGAACTGGCGGTGATGATCAGCGAAAAAGATGAAAATACCTATAAGTTCAGCATGCGTTCAAACCGATGGGTGAATGTGGCCGAACTGGCGTCACGATTCGGTGGCGGGGGTCATGAAAAGGCGGCGGGGTTTACCGGTAACGGATCTCTTGCCACATTAAAGAAGGATTTTTTGTTGGAAGCGGGTCGGTTATTGAATGAAACGCCCCGATGACGGCATACTCCTGGTTGACAAAGAAGAAGGGGAGACTTCGCACGGGGTTGTCAAGAAAGTTCGATCTGCCTTTCGTCAGGGCAAGCGATACAAGGTTGGACATGCGGGAACCCTGGATCCCTTTGCGACCGGACTGCTGGTGGTTCTCCTGGGACAGGGGACCAAATTATCCCGGTTCATTATGGCCGGCGAAAAAGAGTATCTGGCCACACTGGAACTGGGCGTAGAAACCGACACTTTGGATCCCACAGGCACGGTGACGGCTATTTGTGACGTCCCCGAGTTAAGTCCTGACCATATTCGAGAAACAGCCAGACGGTATGAGGGGACGATTCGACAGACGCCCCCGGCCTATTCCGCTGTCAAACATCAGGGTTTGCGGGCTTATGCGCTGGCCAGGAAGGGTCTTCCGGTAAACCTCAAGGAGAGAACGGTTACGGTCCATTCCATATCCATTGTTTCCGTTGATTTGCCGGATATTACCATGAGGATCAGATGCGCCGGCGGTACGTATATTCGAAGCCTTGCGGCTGATCTGGCCAGGGATTTAGGATCAGTAGGGCGCTTGAAAACCCTGAGGCGGTTAAAAAGCGGTCCATTTGATGTGGCAGGCGCCATTTCTTCCGGGGACATTTTGCCAGAAGCCCTTACTTTGATTCTGGAAAAGGGGGTGCCTTTACGAAACGCACTGCCTGAAATGGGCGAAATAGAAGTGAATGCCATGTTAGCGGAAAAAGTACGACAGGGGTATCAGCCCAGTTGGGAGGAATTATCCCAAGTGATCAATGATCAAGAGCGCTTCATAAAAATGATCAGTGGTGACAAACTTTTGGCCATTGTAAAGAAGGACGACGGGGGGGGCGGTCATGAAAAGGTAAAATTTGAGAGGGTGTTTTCTTGATCTTTTTTTATTTATTTTCCCTGCGCTGAAGCGCGGGGATACATGCCCGGGAGGATTTCCCTTGACCGGTATGATGTGAGACGTTTCCGGGCCAACCGATATTTTTGCTAAAATATGTTTAGCGTTTTGGAAACATCAATTTTTAGGAGGTACTAAAAGTGGTTTTGACAGCGGGAGCAAAGAAAGAAATTCTTGATCGGTTCAAGCTTCATGAAAAGGATACCGGTTCACCCGAGGTTCAGATTGCCTTACTTACCAGTCGAATCAAATACCTTACGGAACATTTCAAGGTCCATAAAAAAGATCACCACTCACGTCGTGGGTTGTTGAAACTGGTGGGCCAGAGACGAAGACTGTTGAATTATTTGAAAAAGAGAGATCTGGATAAATACCGGACCCTTATCAAGGAGCTCGGCATCCGGAAATAGTGTGATTGCTCAAGCAATGCACTGAAAGGATATATGAAATAATGGTAAAAAATTACTCGATTGAAATTAGTGGTCGGAATATCAATGTGGAGACAGGTCGTATTGCCAAACAGGCAAATGGGTCGGTCGTTGTTACTTCCGGTGAAACCGTTGTACTGGTGACCGCCGTTGCAACGGATGAGGTTCGTGAGGGGATTGATTTTCTTCCCCTGACGGTGGAATATCTGGAAATGTCTTACGCCGGTGGGCAGATACCCGGAAATTTTTTCAGAAGGGATATGGGAAGGCCGGGGGAGGTACAGACGCTTATTTCCCGCTTGATAGACAGGCCATTGAGGCCGTTGTTTCCCGATAATTATCATTACGAAACCCAGGTAATTGCCACGGTGCTGTCAACGGACAAGGAGAATGAAGCCGACATGCTCGCCATGCTGGGTGCTTCAACTGCCCTTGAGATATCGGATATCCCCTTCCTGGGGCCCATTGCCGGGGTGAAGGTGGGAAGAATTGATGGAGAATTCGTGGCCAACCCCACCCTCAGCCAGCAGGCGGAGAGCGATATCAACCTCATCGTGGCCGGGAATCGGGATGGTGTTGTGATGGTTGAAGGCGGCTCCCAGTTCGTCAGTGAATCCGACATGATTGATGCGATTTTCTATGGTCACCAGGCCATCCAGCCCCTGCTCGACATGCAGGAGTCCCTCAAAAAAGAGGTGGGAAAGTCAAAAAGAACACTTCTCGATGAGGTGGTGGATACATCCCTTCAGGCACGGGTTGACCAGATGGGAGAACCTTTGCTCAAGGAAGTGTTGACCGTCGCCGACAAGATGGAACGACAGCAGCAAAGGCGTGATGTCCAAAACCAGGTCGTAGATGCCCTTTTGGAAGAATATGAAGGGCAGAAATCGGAAATTAAGGATTTTTTCCACTCCCTCGAGAAGAAAATGATTCGTGGAATGATTTTAGATGAGGGAAGAAGGATCGACGGGCGTTCCTTTAATGAAGTGCGGCCCATTGAATGTCTGGTGGGCCTTCTGCCACGCATCCATGGATCGGCGCTGTTTACCCGCGGGGAAACCCAGGCCATGGTATTGACCACCCTCGGTACGGAAAGGGATCGGCAGAGAATTGAATCCATCTTTGGAGAAGAGATGCGGTCTTTTATTCTGCATTACAATTTTCCGCCCTACAGCGTCGGTGAGGCCAAGAGACTCGGTGGCCCCGGGCGCAGGGAAATCGGCCACGGCGCACTGGCCAGAAGGGCCCTTTTGCCTGTATTGCCGAAGGAAGATGAGTTCCAGTATTGCGTCCGCGTTGTATCTGAAATCCTGGAATCCAATGGTTCATCCTCCATGGCCAGTGTCTGCGGCGGTTGCCTTTCCATGATGGACGCTGGTGTCCCCATCAAGGACCTGGTGGCCGGTGTGGCCATGGGACTGGTGGAGGAAGGGGGCAAAGTTGTGGTGTTGACCGATATCTTGGGGGATGAAGATCACTATGGGGATATGGATTTCAAGGTGACCGGCACCCGTGAAGGCATTACAGCGCTTCAAATGGATATTAAAGTCGAACGGCTCACCCGGGAAGTTATGGAACAGGCCCTGGAGCAGGCCAAGGAGGGTCGACTCCACATCCTGGAATGCATGAGGGAAACCATTTCAAAGCCCCGAAGTGAGATCTCTGAATACGCGCCCATCATCACAAGCGTCAAAATCAGCCCCGAAAAGGTGCGGGTTTTGATCGGTCCGGGCGGGAAGGTCATTCGGGAAATATCCAATGTTTCCGGTGCCAGGATCGATGTGGATGACGAAGGTGTGGTGACCGTGTCTTCACCCGACAGGGAGTGTTCGGATGCGGCCTTGAAAATGATCAAGGAAATCGTACAGGAAGCCGAAGTCGGAAAATTGTATCAGGGAAAAGTGGTTAAAATTATGGACTTTGGTGCTTTTGTTGAAATATTTCCGGGTACTGACGGGCTGGTTCATATATCCCAGCTGGCGCCGGAGCGGGTGAATAAGGTTACCGATGTGCTCAATGAAGGCGATGAGGTGCTGGTGAAAGTTCTGGAAGTGGGAAAGGATGGCAGAATTCGTCTTTCCCGAAAAGCGGCCCTGGGAGAAACCCTGGATGAATCGTAAGACTGTATTGGAAAACGGGGTCAGGATCGTCTCGGAACGGTTGCCTCACGTTCGTTCTGTTTCACTGGGCATATGGGTGAATACCGGCAGCCGGGACGAGTCGCCCCTGGAAAACGGGGTTTCCCATTTTATTGAACATATGAGCTTCAAAGGGACCCGGAATCGTAGCGGTTTTCAGATCGCAAAAGACCTCGATGCCATCGGCGGCCTTTCAAACGCCTTTACCGGAAAAGAGACCACTTGTTTTTACGGCAGGGTCCTGGACCGGAATTTTCCGCTTCTAGCGGATATTTTGTCTGATATTTTTGTTCATCCCACCTTCCATTCTGAGGACATGGAGCGTGAACGAGAGGTGATCTTCCAGGAGATCAATATGGTGGAAGACACCCCTGACGACTACCTTAATTTGCTCTTCCAACGCCTTTTCTGGCCTGACCATCCCATCGGCCGTTCGGTTCTGGGAAGTGCCGAAACTGTTGCCCGAATGGACCAGGACATGATCCGTGAATATATTAGGAAGTATTATGTCCCGGAGCGGGTCCTTGTGGTCGCCGCCGGCAATGTGGATCATGAGCAAATGGTCGAGTATTTCAGACCGATTTTTGAAATTGACGGCAATTTTTCGGGAGATAACCCCCAAAGAAGCCTTCCCTTGACCAGTGGGGGGGTGCTGGTGACGCATAAACCGCTAGAACAGGTACATCTTTTCCTGGGTAGCGATGCGCCATCCCATGTGGATGAGTCGCGCTTTGCCTGCGCTCTTTTTAATACCATTTTAGGGGGCAACATGAGCTCCAGGCTGTTTCAGGAAATCAGGGAGAATCGGGGGCTAGCCTATTCTGTGTATTCTTTTTTTTCACCCTATGCCGATGCCGGTCTTTTCGGCGTTTATGCGGGCACAGATCCACGGAACATGAATTCGGTTCTTGAAATTACCCAGAATGAGATCAGGAAACTCAGCCGAGGACAACTGAACACAAGTGATCTTGCCGCTGCCAAAGAGAATGTGATCGGCGGGATGTATCTGACGTCTGAGAGTTCGGATAGCCGAATGATGCGGGCGGCCAAGAACGAGTTTATTTTTAATAGATATGTGGACTATGAAGAGATTGTGGAGAGCATAGAGCGGGTGAGTGTTGACGATGTGGTGGAAATGGCAGACAAGATTTTTGGGCACGATAAGATTGCGTTTGCGGCACTCGGTCCCATAACAGAAGAAGATGTTGACCTGGGATGCCTCGCCATGTCTGGGCATTAACCTTTCCGACTACGCCAGGAGTTCTGTGCCGGGGCTTCGTCGGACAAATCAAGAGGCTTTGCTTGGATTCCATTTCCATAAAGATAAAAATCTGTAACCCCGCTTTGATTGAGCAGGGATTTCCGCTTCCCGGCTATGCCTCGGAAGGGGCTTCCGGAATGGATATTCGGGCTTGTGTTGAAGCGCCCGTTACCGTTAACGCGGGGAAGATATGCTTGATTCCTACCGGTCTGGCCCTATCCATACCACCGGGCTATGAGGTGCAGATTCGCCCTAGAAGCGGTCTGGCACTCAAGCATGGCATCGGCATGGTCAATGGTCCCGGCACCATCGATTCCGATTACAGAGGTGAGATCGGCGTTATCCTGATCAACTGGGGGGAAGTGCCTTTTGTGGTTAGGATGGGAGACCGCATTGCCCAGATGGTCTTGTCAAAGGTCTATCGGGCCGACCTTCAGCGTGTCGCAAAGCTGGACGCGACGAAAAGAGGAAAGGGAGGTTTTGGTCACAGTGGGGTTCAATAAAAGAAACCATGAAATTTTCCATCCTTTCTTCCGGGAGTCGCGGGAATAGCTGCTATCTTGAAACCAGCGATGCCAGAATCCTGGTGGATGCGGGCCTGAGTGGCATAGAAATCGAAAGGCGTCTTGGGGCTGTGGGGGTTATGGCCCAAAGTCTCGATGCCATTGTTGTGACCCATGAGCATTCTGATCATATCAAAGGTGTGGGGGTTCTGGCACGGCGATTCAAACTGCCGGTCTACGCCAATTCCCAGACGCTCAAAAGCGGTGAAAAGGCCCTTGGAAAACTGCCTGCCGTTGTTCCCATTCAAACCGGGGAAACCCTGAAAATCAAAAACCTCTCTGTGGAAACCTTCACGAAATGCCATGATGCGGCAGATCCCATGGGGCTGGTGCTATCCAGTAACGGTGTGAGGATCGGTCTGGTCACGGATATGGGGCGAAGCACGCGGCTGGCGGAAGATCGATTAAAAGCCTGCACCGCTTTGATCCTGGAATTCAACTATGATCCCACCATGCTCAGTGAAGGGCCTTACCCATTGTATCTGAAGCAAAGGATCAATAGCAGCGAAGGACATCTTTCCAATGAACAGGCTGGTGATCTGCTTGAAACCGTTGCCCATGATAACCTTAAATGGGTGGTTCTGGCACACTTGAGCGAAACCAACAATGACCCGGACAAGGCTCTTTATGAGGCCAGAACTGTGCTGAACCGCTGCGGGTTGAAACAGACCCGGGTTTTGATTGGACAACAGGATGAAACCTCTTCGTTCGTTGAGATATGATTAGCAGTTTATAGTTTTTTTGAATGGTCAATATGGATCGAAAAACGCATGTGATTTTGGAAGATCCGCACCTTCATGTGGTGCTATATCAGCCGGAGATTCCGGCCAACACCGGCAATATCGCCAGGCTCTGTGGTGCGGCCCAAATGAAGCTTCACCTGATCCATCCCCTGGGATTCAGTGTGGACGACAAACACCTGAAGCGGGCCGGGCTCGATTACTGGCCTGAGATTGATGTACAACATCATGCGGATTTTGATGCTTTTCTGAATAATATGAATGAAAACGGCCGGCTGCTGTGCTTCAGCCGTCATGCCGATATGATGTATACCCAGACCAAGGTAAAGCACGGGGATTATCTGTTGTTCGGCCGTGAAACCCTTGGACTGTCGCCGCATGTACGAAAAGCCTATCCCTGTTACCGGGTGCCCATCTGGGGAAAGGTTCGCAGTTTAAACCTTTCAACGACCGTAGGCATTGTGTCCTATCATTATCTCCATGACCTGGGTCTCTTTTGATGGCCTTGTGTCCAAAGGTGTTTCAATGTTTGAATAGGAGAAAGACCCCAATCGAAAAGTAGGCAGGCCCATGGGCGCTTCTCGAGTCCGAGTTTTTTTATTTTGAGGCTTTTTTGCCCCTTTTCTTTCTACTGGCCTGGAGTTTTTCACCGAGTTTGTGCTTTTTGGCGGTGGCGCTTCGTTCTGCCGACAGGGACTTGGCGGCCAGGGATTGCCGGGCTGAGAAGCCGTATTTCTTGCGGTATTCCTTTGAATCCATGCCGTGTTCTTTTAGAAGGTGTTTGCTGGTCAGAATCTTAAATTCCCGTCCACATTCAATACATATAACCTTGTTTTTCAGAATCGATTTCTTGGGATCCAGTGCGGGTTCAGCGGGGTCCTCCATACCAGCCACATCTCCCTCTTCCAGACCCTTGAGGTCCTTCAACGTCCGAAAAGTTTTCGTCAGGAAGCTTTCCATCTCTTCGGCTGACATACTTGAGTGGGATGCCTGGGCGGTTGCCAATTCCACCGCCATTTCCGTAAGGGTTTTTGCCATTAGTTCGCCCTCCTTTCAAGAAACGATTAAATGTTAGTTTGCTTACAATACAATACGTCACCTTGGGGAGCATCTTAAAATAAGACAAATATGTCAATACTTTTGTGGAAGAATGTCTGAAGTGAGCCCCAAGCGTTGGGGCCATCTATTTGATTGACCCCAAAACCGGGATTTTCCTACCATCGGCGATACCCTTTGAGGCGGAACACTTGTGGCATGATCTACGAGTTTCTCAGCTTCCTAGGCAATCCAGATGGACTCCAGATAGGAGAATGTGAAATCAACCACCATTTTGGGCCGATTATTGTCCAAATCCCAGGAAACAAAAGGGGTTAACTGATCAATGACCGCCTCTCTTTCCACGTTCAGCTGATGGCTGATGGTCGATGCGGTGGCTTTAACCGTTTCAAGAATGATTCTATCCAGTTTTATCGCCTCATTCACCGATTTTAATTTCGGGTTGCTCTGAAGCTGTTCAATGGCTTCTTCCCAGTGAATGGCCTCAATTTTACGGCGCAGGACATAGCCGTTTCCACGGTCGCGGATGATCAGCAAAATGGGATTTGTTTTCAATTGGGTACTCTTGATTTTGGTGTTCGGCATTTCATCTGATATCCTGGACACCCATTCACCCCTCTCTTGAAGGACATCGATCTGCCTTGCCTGGACCCGTTCAAAGATAAAGGTTTTGTTGTCGATCTCAATTTCTTTCAACCGGGTGGGATCAAAACCCAGATCCATGAGGTCCCCCAGGGTCAACGTGTCTTCATAGGTTTTGTGATGTTCTTCGAGCCACAACAAAAAATTGGGCCTTCGATAATTGGGCAATAGCTCGATGATTCGAGCCGGCTCCCGTTTCAACGCTTCCGGAAATTTCGACAACAGCCCCAGCGCACCCATCACAACCGCATCCTCTTTTGCGAACTCTCTCGGCGCATAGGATTTCACCTGCAATTTATCGATACTGGCATCGAGCACAATCTGTTGGGTGGACTCCCCACCGGTATATCCCACAAGGTCACCGATCCGGCGCCTGAAAGCGATGAATTTGGTCACAAAGCGGGTGAATAGAAAACGCATGAATACTGAAGATCGAGGTCCCTCAAGCTCTGAATGAAAATAGGTCATCAGCGCCTGGTAGAGTTCCCTGAATTCGTTAAGGGTCTTTTTGACCATGGTTTCGTTTTCTCGAATATCAATGACCGCCCGTTTCCGTTTCAAGTGGTACATGAGTTTCAGGACCGGTTGTTTCAGATTCCTGTTTTTCAGTGAAGGTGGAATAAAAATCATGTAGTTGTTATCTTTATAAAACATGAGATTCCCGATGATGTCCTCCACGGGAGTCCAGGAGTGTTTCAAGTAAACATCATTGGTGGGGTCCTCCTGGGGTATGATATTGTCGAGAATGCCCACCGCTGATTTTTGCCTGAGGAAATCGGCAAAGGACTTCAGAATCTGGTGGCCCAGACCTTTTCGCCTGAAGGGGGCTGCTACTTCAACGTAAACCAGGTAATAACAGGGTATGGGTTTTTTCAGATAGATCATATTGAGGCGAGCGAGATTTTCGCCGGTTTCCGCCTTGATTTCAAACATCTGAAACCCATTTTGGGAATCGGTGCCTGTTTTGGGAAAGGGCAGTCTGTTGATCCGGCCACCCTTTGCGGTGGCGCCAACCAGTTCCCAGAGGTTGTCAAAAAGATCCGCTGAAACCGGCGCCTTCGACAATCCACGGCGCATGCCTTCGTCGATCAATGCCACCAGGCTCAATCTTTCGCTCAGATTCAGGTCCTTTTGGGTCTCGGTAAGTTTGACGGTTTCCGGCTCAGATGTTGATTCCGCCCCCAATTCGGCTTTGGGTGTGTGTGTTTCATGGAGAGCGGACGGGACTTCTTCAGATAGATTGAAAGACAATGCCTCGCCGTTTTCCCGGGAACGGTTGATCATGAGTTTGCAGAGATCGTACATGACCTTGAAGGGCTGGATGTCTGTGAGGGTGCTGACGAACTGGGCCCCTTCAAGGGCAATACCCTCGGCGGAATTTCCGCGATTAAGCTGTTTTAAAATATTTTCATGATACGCCCGGGTTGCCCCCATGGCCCTTTCAAAATGGCGGTGAACATCGCCCTCCACCACGGCATTGTGACTAAGTACCGCACGTTCGGCCGGAAATGTGGCCAGTTTTCTGATGCTTTCGAGATAGTTTTTTAAAGAAATAAAATAATTGGGCCAGAAAACGTCTTTTTCCGGAACATAGAACCCTGTGGCATCTCCCACCATCAGTGTTTTCCCGGTGCTCTCATAGGCTGAGATATGGCATGGTGAATGGCCAGGGGTCTCAATAATTTCCCATACGATACTGTTTCCCAGGTCGATAGTATCCCCACCCGCCACCACCAGATCAACCTCGAAACGGTAATCTTCGGGGGTCAGCGGTATTTCGTCAATTTCCGACTTGGCGCGCATGAGTTGCGCGAGGCCCAGGTCCACCAGAAGAAACTCGTTGTACAGCTCTCGCGTATTCAGTATTTTGGCGCCGGGTCCACTGGCAACGATTTTGAGATGCGGCCATCTTTGCTTCAGGTGCGGCAGGGCGCCGATATGGTCTGCATGGGTATGGGTCAGGAGGATGTATTCTATCTTTTTCATATTAACGCCCAGGCTTTTGATCTGTTCGACGATCATTTCAGATGTGGGCCCCGTGCCCCCCTCAATGATCATGCCGACCTTTCCCGTGGACAGAAAAGCAGGAAAAGCAGCCGTGCCCAGTCGATAGAAATTGGGCGTTATGGCAATGGGTTTAGATGTTATAGGGTTCATTTTTTCACCTTCGATCACACAAAAAAAAGCCGTGGGCTCCTAAGTGCCCACGGCTTTAAAATTGTCAAAAAACGCCATCAACCCACGGGCACAGGTACTCCCTCCAACCTAAAATAAAAAAAGCCCGTGAATTTCTGATAGATCATCCGTACACCTTCATTATTGGATACTTTCCATCGCTTCTATAAAATGAATGGGGCATTTGTCAATGATTTTCTCATGACCCGGTATTTATGTCGGGAATTAGCGCCGGCGGCATTTTTCGAATTGTACGTTCAAACGGTGCTGTTTTCAAGCCAGTTAACCCCATTATGCGGCTCCCAGATGAAAGGCGTATTGTAAAATAAGGTACAACACATAAACACTTAAAATCCAGATGCCCTGCCAGCGTTTGAACCAGCCGTCCTTATTCATGAAGATGAAGACCCGGAACGAGTAGAGAATGATCAGCATGGCCGGGAAATGAAAGGTGAAAAAGTTGGGAGGAACCTCCAGGGGACGCGCCGTGGCTGCCGCGCCGATCACAAACAAACAGTTCAGAACATCGGCACCGACCACGTTACCCACCATGATCTGTGGATACCCCTTGCGCACCGAGGTGATGGCGGTCATCAGCTCAGGCAGGGAGGTTCCGAAAGCCACCAAGGTGGCAGCGATAATGTCCTGGGGTACACCCAGACGGCCGGCTCCCTCAGCCGCCGCCGGTACCAGCAGTCGACTGCTCACAATTACCCCCAACAGACCCACCACGGTGAACGTGAGCGATTTGAGGGTGCTCCAATCGTATTCATCTTCTTCCTCTTTATCTTCTTCTCCCTGACGGGCCCAGCGATAAGCCATGTAGAGATAGGCAACCAACAGGGCTAGGAAAAACAGGCCTACCCAGCGACCCAGAACCGGCCGGCCGCCGGTGGCCACATAGGACAGAATCGAAATCAGCACCAACAGGGTGGCAGCACCCACCTGCACCCATCCGGTGCGGTTAAGAATGAACCGTTTTACCGGAATTCTGCTGATAATGCACATCAAACCGAATATGAGGCCGGTATCGCAGATGATGGAACCCACGCCGTTGCCCAGGGCCAGCCCCGGATTTCCGGTCCATGCTGCCAGCACACTGACGAACATTTCGGGCATGGTGGTACCCAGACTGATGATGGTGGCGCCGATAACAATGCGAGGCATGCCCGTACGCATTGCCAGAGAGGCGGCTCCGTCTATCATGGTGTCCGCCCCTTTGGAGAGGACATAGATACACACCGCCATCATCAGCAGGAGGCCCCAGGTGGGGAAGCCGGCTACCAGGTGGTTCAGAAGCTCTTCGTTAGCGACCCATTCCCAAAGTGAGTGCTTCATTTTTCAGAACAATCCTTTCCAGATCCAGTCTGCAAATATACGGCGGCGGGGTCTGAAAGACGCCCCGCCGCCGAAAAAGGATCGCCAAAAACGCTCTTTGCTTGATCAAAGCTGATGTTAAGTTTTCGCAGATTCTCTTTTGATTTTGCTTCATGCCACTCAAAAGTCAGTTTCATTATTCACCGAGATCTGTTTGAGAAATAATGCTTATAGCATCTTAACAATACGCCTGCTTTTTGGCAACCAGATAAGCGTTCAGATACTCTACCATGGCTGGATTCTCTTTTCAAAATGAGCTGGAAAAAACTTGCTTTTTCGAGAATTGAGAATAGAAGAATATGGCCTGCGGGTCAATATGCAAATGGCCATGGAATCCCGTGAAATCGTTCTGAACGCTAAATGGAGATAAATAAACTTGACTTTGGTTTTAAAAATGTATAATGTACAGCTCATTAATTGATGTTCCTGGTTGTAACTGAAAATCACGTAAGCCCCGGAATAGTTCCGGGGCTTTTTTTATTGGGACATAGAAAGAGGTGTTTTTTTGAATTTCAAGACGTTTAATTTTCATCCCCATGTTGCAGCAGGTGTTGTGGCAGCGGGATATGTAACCCCCACCCCGATTCAGGCCCGTGCAATTCCCCGGGTCCTCGATAATCACGATATAATGGGAGTGGCTCAGACCGGTACCGGCAAAACGGCTGTCTTCGTCCTGCCAATATTGAATCGGCTTATGGGAAAAAAGACAGCCGGCGTTCGTGCCCTGATTATGGCGCCCACCCGTGAACTGGCCGAACAGATTCATCAGGCGATTGAAACCTTTGGTCGCAAAACCCAGCTGAAAAGCGTTACGGTTTACGGTGGTGTGGGGATTCATCCGCAGATTGAGAAACTGAAGCGTGCCGATATTGTGGTGGCATGTCCGGGCCGGCTTCTGGATCATATCAGTCGCCGTACCGTCGACTTGTCCCGATTGGAAGTGCTGGTCATTGATGAGGCGGACCAGATGTTTGACATGGGTTTTCTCCCTGATATCCGGCGCATTCTGGCACGTCTTCCCAAAAAGCGTCAGACGTTGCTTTTCTCCGCTACCATGCCCACCGAAATACGTCGTCTGGCAAAGGATATTCTGCTAGATCCGATCACCGTCCAGGTGGGGACCGTTGCGCCCGCGGATACCGTCCGTCATGCGCTCTATCCGGTGGCACATCATTTGAAATCCGCGCTGCTGTTAAAACTGTTGGGAAATACCACCGCCAAGTCGGTACTGGTATTTACCCGGACCAAATACCGTGCCAAAAGCCTGGGGAAAAAGCTTGAGAAAGCCGGATACCGTTGTGCGTCTCTGCAGGGGAATCTTTCCCAGGGACGCCGCCAGGCCGCATTGGATGGTTTTCGGGATGGTACATTTCAGATCCTGGTGGCCACCGATATCGCCGCCAGGGGCATTGATGTCACCCGGGTTTCCCATGTCATCAACTATGATATCCCTTCCACGCCGGATGCGTACATTCATCGAATCGGGCGCACCGGCCGCGCGACGCGCAGTGGCGAAGCATTCACTTTTATTACCGGAGAAGATAAAGATATGGTACGCGCCATCAATCGGACCCTTGGCGCTTCCATAGAGCGGCGAACCTTGCCGGACTTCGATTACCATGTGGCACCTTTAATACCGAAAAGAAAAGGTCCCCAGCCCGTTCGAGGGCCCCAGACCAAAAGGGCCAAGCAACCTGCCCATGCATCAAAAGGACGGGCGAAAAGAGGCGCCTTTACGTGGTTGTCCAATCAGGGGAAGCAGCCTGCGGCCAGGGGAGATATGCAATCCGCTTGAAGGGAATAAGCGATTCTCAAGGTGTTTTATTTTTGGCTCGTAGTTGGGAGAAAGAAATGACCCGGAAGCGTGTAGGTATAGTTCTTTTTAATGATATTGAGGTCCTCGACTTTTGCGGCCCGTTTGAGGTATTTTCGGTGACTCGTCTCAATGAGGAGAAGCGGCGGGAAGAGCCTTCACCATTCGAAGTTTTCTTAGTCGCTGAAACCCTCTCTGATGTCACTACAACAGGTGGTATGAAAGTCATACCTCAATATTCATTCGAAAATTGTCCGCGGCCGGATATCCTTGTTGTCCCGGGTGGATGGGGTACGCGCAAGGAACTGAATAATCCGGTTATGCTTGAATGGCTGC
>CAZPQA010000069.1:0-18248 GCA_964588535.1 uncultured Desulfobacteraceae bacterium | reverse complement strand
CGGGTTGAACATCCTTGATATCTGTGACGTCAAACATGCACATGTCCATGCATACCCGTCCCAACAGGGGTGCGGGCTGATTTCGGATCATGGCATACCCGCGATTGGACAACCCTCGGCTGTAACCGTCGGCATAACCGATGGGAAGGGTCGCAATGTGCATGGGTTTTTCGCAACAAAACGTATGGCCGTAACTGATGGGTGTTCCTGCGGACACCCGTTTCAGGTAGGCGATTTTGCTCTTGAGGGTCATGGCCGGTACGAGGGCTACACTGCGGCGTACGTGGGGGGAGGGGTAGAGACCGTATATCATGATACCGGGCCTGACGAGATCAAAATAGGATTCGGGAAAACCCAGAATGCCCGCACTGTTGGCCAGATGTTTCTGAGGTATTTTGATACCCGATGCGGCAATTTCCCGTACCAGTCCACTGAACAGTTCAATCTGGCCGCGGGTAAATGTTTTGTCTGCGTGATCCGCGCAGGGCAGATGGCTGAATATTCCTTTAAGATGGAGATTCTTATGGCGTCTGATTTTCTGAACAAAGGCCGGGGTATCTTTGGGGGCAAGTCCGATGCGACCCATACCGGTGTCTACCTTTATATGCACGCTGATTTTTCGGGAAGATGCTTCGCCCGCCTGGTTCAGGGCTTCGGCCAGGTCCAGGGTGCAAAGGGTTTGTTCAAGATCGGATTGGACCACTTTAGAGGCTTCCTTCGGGTGGATCACCCCCAGAACCAGAACAGGCGCCTCGATTCCCCTGGATCGAAGGAATTCCCCTTCTTCAGGCAGGGCGACCCCCAGACAGGTGGCACCGCTTTTTAGCGCGGTTCGACTTACGTTTATGGCACCATGCCCATAGGCATCGGCTTTGACGACGGCCATCAGATCTCTACGATGGCCGATGACGCTTCGAACCGCCGCCACATTAGAGGCGATTGCGTTCAGATTTATGATGGTCCTGGTTGCCCTTTCCATGGTTGTCAATATGTTCTCAGGCTGTTATTGGCTCCGGGCAGGTGGCAATCATTGAAGGTGTTTCTTCTACCGGGGCCGTTTTAAATTTGGGATTCGTTTTTATGCCATAGGCGGCAAGGATTTTTTTCAGGATATCATAATCATTGGCGATGGACTGCCTGACGGAGTCGTATCCTCGTTTGGCGGCCACGCGGCGTTCCCAGAAACCCATGGGGTTCATGTCAAAAAATTTGTCGTCATATTCGCTGGGTTCCACCAGAATAATGTCGCCCTTGAAATCGGGATTTTTCCGGTACAGAGATATGCCATGCATGAGTCTTGTGTGGAGTACGGTTCGCATGACCTGATTAAAAATGGCATAGATGCCGTCTTCCGCGATCCGGATCCTCCCTTTATTGGCTTCGCACTGTTCGCAGAAAAGATCGAGGTTGAAAGGGCGAAAGGGGTTGTAACAGATGATCAGATCTGCTTTTTTTTCAATGGCCAGACCCAGGTTGGTGGTCTTGATGACCGCTCCGTCCACATAATCGACGCCGTCGATGTTGACCGGTTTATAAAAAAAGGGAACGGCGAAGGAGGCCTCCATGGCTTTTGAAATGGGAACCGTATTGATCTCGTCATGCCCGAAAACAGCCTGTTGCGCGCAATCCAGGTTCATGGCGATGGTGTACAACTCTTTTCCACGGCGTTTGTAGAGCTCGGTAAAATCGTTAATGAACCCATGGTCTTCCAGGTTTTTCCGGTTGGCCCGTTCGAACTTTTCCGTGGTGAATATGCCGTTGGGCAGATAATGCCAGGGCCAGGTGGGGTTTTGGGCATTGGGGTCGCCGTCTTTGAGGCAATAGGCAAGGAAGTCCCCGACGTTTTTGTAGGTGGGTTTAAAGACGGTTTTCATCAGCCGGTTTCGAAAGTCCTCCCGGAAGATGTTCTTATAGCTCATAATATCACGGAGCCCTTTGGGAATAATAGACAGCATGTGCCCGATAATATGGGTGGGCATCTGGAGGAAGGCCATGAGATTGGGGGTGTACAGGTCCCACGCCTTAATGGGATTGAGTTTCCCGGGCGCGCCTTCCAGGCTGGCAGCCATGTCTTTTGAGGATGCGCCGTTTGCCAGGTACGTGGCGAGAACAGCGCCGGCGCTGACACCCACAAACATGTCAAAATCCCTGAGCCGTCGATTGGCCATGAAGCTGCTGAGTGCGTTTAATCCGCCGATTTTGAAGGCGCCGCCCGAGATGCCCCCGCCGGACATGACGAGCGCCACTTTGGACTCAGGTTTGGGATGGTTTAAATCACTTTTCTGTACTATGGTAATGCCCAAGGGATTTCTCCTGAAAATTGAGTAAACACTCAAAGATACTTGTTGAACTGATGAACGTCCAACATCGAACGTCCAACGTTGAACATCGAATGAAAAGAACAAATGTTAAATACTATAAGTCACTAAAACGCCTTCCGATATATGGCCAAAGCATCCTCATAAGAAACCTCCCGTGGGTTGTAGACCAAGGCGCCGTCGTTAATGGCTGCTTCGGCTGTTTCAGGGAGCTGGTCTTCCAGAACTTTAGCATCCCGCAACCTTTCAGGAATTCCGGAAATTTTGTTAAGCTTTTTTAATAGATTTCTGATCAGGGAAATGGTTTCTTCCGCCTGTTCAAGCGGTTTGAGGTAGGCTCGCGCGCCTCCCAGAAGCCCTGAAAGCTCTGCAATGTATTCTGGAACCTTAGAGGTGTTGTATTCAAGGCACCATGGCAGCAAAATGGCATTGGCCATCCCGTGGGGCACATGGCAGACACCGCCCAGGGCATGGGCCAGGGCGTGAACCATCCCCACCATGGAGTTGGAAAAGGCAATCCCCGCAAAGAGGGCCCCATTGGCCATTCCCATCCGTGCTTCCATGTCCTTGCCATCTTGTGTTGCGCGAACCAGGTACCGGCGAATGAGGTCAATGGCCGTCTTGGCATAAATGTCGTCAATGGGGTTTTTTTGAAGACAGGTGTAGGCTTCCACCGCATGGGTCAACGCATCCATGCCGGTGGCGGCTGTAATCATGGGGGGCATGGTCAGGGTCATTCGGGGGTCAATCACGGCCAGGTTCGGATAGAGCTTGTCGGATACAAAGCTCATTTTGGTTTCCGTGGTTTCATTGTAAATAACAGCGACTTTTGTTACTTCGCTCCCTGTTCCCGCCGTGGTGGGGATGGCGATGAGGGGTTTCAGGTCGCTGGTAATTTTGTCGGCCCCTTGAAAATCGAGGATATCGCCGGAGTCCGCGGAGAGAACAATGTTGGCGCCCTTGGCCGAGTCGAGGGCACTGCCGCCGCCTACGGCGATGAAACAGTCACATTGTTCGGTGTTATATATTTCCGCAATGCGGTTGGCGGTTTTGTCGCTTGAATCCCGGGGGACATCATCAAAAACATAACCGATTTTTACATCGGAATCCGCAAAGGCGGATTTGACCATATCAATGAGCCCGGCCTTGACCACGCCTTTATCGGTGACAATCATGGCCCTCTGGCACCCCAGGAGTTTCATCTCAAAAGGAATATTGCTGACGGCCAACTGGCCTGAAAGGATTTTGACGGGACAATAGAATTGGTAATAGTTAGGCAGCATGATATTTCCTCCTATCGTTTCTTAATAACGCATTTAAGGCCGTTTTTGAATAGCGCCGGACCCATTCCCGCATAAATGATGCCTTTGGCAGCCAACTGGTACATATTGAGGGTGGGCGGCCGTTTGAAAATCTTATTCAATATGAACTGGGGAAAAAGATAGGTCTCCACGATGGCCAGGGCGCGGTTCAGTTCCATGCCGTAAGAAACCTGACCATCCAGCAGAATCCGGCTTTCGGCCAGGGCCTGGTGGGCGCTCATCTGAGCCGTCAAGACCAGCACGGCGGAATCCAGATTTTTAAATAGAAAGGTCATGTCCGGATCAACCTTTCTTTTCCCCAGGTAGTGAATTCGATCCCCCCTTTTTTCCAGGGTAATAAAAGGTCCTTTGGGGAGAACGCCCAGTGTGCATCGCCTGCCGTCGTTCCATGATGAGATCTCCTGTTTCAAATCAGGGGCACGTTTGGAGACCTCTTCAAAGGCCACACCGATGACCGTCAGGGTCAAGTCGATGAGCTCATATTTGCTTCCGGATTGGATGATCGGATAAAAGGGGATACCGCGGAGCTGGGTCAGACCCTTTTCAATGATAAGATCCATCAAATTTTCTCCTCTTATTTCACTAAGGAATCGATACACCTGAATTTGTATTGGTACTATTGCCTGCGCGGTTAAACAAGTGAAAAGTGATTCAGAGCCATACGATTTTACCTTGAAAAAACCAGGTCGATCGGATATAAGCAGGCACTTCACGCCTGAACGGGGTATCAAAAACGTGTTTGCGTTTCAAAAAATTATTGAAAAACGGATACAGGATGCTCAAGACAGTGGGGACTTCGACAACCTTCCGGGAAAAGGAAAACCCATTGATTTTGAAGACGACCGTAATATTCCGGAGGACCTTCGACTGACCTATAAGATTTTGAGAAATGCAGATTGTCTTCCCCCCGAACTCGCGCTCCGAAAAGAGATTCGAACCATGGAGGACATGCTGGACCATATCCCCGACGAAAAAGAAAAGCTTCGACATATCAAGAAGATCAATTACAAGATCATGCAGCTCAACATGATGGGCAAGGGATCCCCGCTGTTGGGAGAGTCTGAAGTTTATTACCGGAAAGTGCTCGACAAAACGGATCGAAAGTAATCCGCAATTGGCTGGGAGAGTCTATCCATGGACATGAAAAGAGACTATTACGAGGACGTGCAGCTCTTTTCATCAGGGGTGGTGGTTTTCTGGTTTGCAGCCCTGATACTCTGCCTGGCCCTGTTTCCGCTTTTTGTCAAGAATTATTATGTCTATATGGCCAACTACATGGCCATCAACATCATCGTGGCCGTGGGATTGAATCTCCTGGTGGGCTATACCGGGCAGATATCCCTGGGTCATGCGGGATTTTTTGCCATCGGGGCCTACGGGACCGTGGTTTTCATGGCCAAAGCCCATCTGCCCTTTCTGCTGGCCCTGCCGGCCGGCGGCCTGGTGGCAGCCCTTTTTGGCTTTCTTCTGGGTATTCCCGCCCTGAGGCTTGAAGGACCCTATCTCTCCATTGCCACTTTGGGGTTCGGTCTCACCATCACGCAGGTCATCGGACGCGTTGAGCTTTTTGGCGGCCGGCAGGGGTTGCATACGCCGCCCCTGACCATCGGTCCCTGGCATCTGGAATCGGACCGGGATTTCTACTACCTGTTGATGGTCATCACCGTCACTCTGGTTCTTGTAGCCCGTAATCTCATTAAAACCAAAGTGGGACGCGCCTTTATTGCCATTCGCGATGCGGATATCGCGGCTGAAACCATGGGTGTCAACCTGACCTATTACAAGACCCTGGCCTTCGCGGTGAGTGCATTTTACGCGGGCATTGCGGGGGGACTCTATGCCTTTGTCCTGCGTTTCATTGAACCTGAAATGTTTGGCCTGATGATGTCCATTCTTTTCCTGGGCATGGTGGTGGTAGGGGGGCTGGGTTCTATTTTCGGTGGCATCGCAGGGGCCTGCCTGCTGAGCTGGCTGGATTTGGAGCTGCGCAATATCCTGAGTATCCCCTATCTTGGTCAGTGGCTGGAGGCCCTCAGCAAGGACTATTTTTCCATCACGGGGGTTAGCAATATTCAGTTCATCGTTTACGGACTCATCATGGTTTTGATTATGCTGTTCGAACCGCTGGGGATCTACGGGATCTGGATTCGAACCAAGATTTATTGGCGCACTTGGCCCTTTTGATTGAGTGAGGTTTTCCATGCTTGAATTCATCCAGACCATTACCAGTGGAATTGCCGTGGGAAGTTCCTATGCTCTGATGGGGCTTGCCATGGTTCTGATTTACAAAACTTCGGAGGTAGTGAATTTTGCCCAGGGTGAAATGGCGCTTGTTGCCAGTTTCTTCACCTATATGGTCCTGGAAGACTATGGATTTCCTTTCTATGTGGCCTTCCCCTCAGCTTTAGTTTTTGCCGCATTCTTAGGCTTTTTCCTGGAGTTTGCTGTCCTCCGGCGCGCCAAGGAACCCAATATCCTGGGAATGATTATTATCACCATCGGCCTTGAGATGATCCTCATGGGGTTTGTTTCCTGGAAATTCGGAGCTGATCCCAAAACCATGCCTTTTCCCCTCTCCCCCTACGACAGCGTGGAAATCGGGGGGGTCTTTGTGAGCTCCCTGGAAGTGCTCACTTTTGTGGTGGCCCTTTCTGTCATGCTCATCCTTTTCCTGTTCCTGAAATATTCCAAGCTGGGGGTGGCCATGAAGGCGACCCAGCAGAACAACACGGCGGCTCGCCTCATGGGTATCAGGACCAACCGTATTTTGATGGTTACCTGGGGGATTTCCTCTGTGGTCGGGTGCCTGGCGGGCCTTCTGATTTCCCCCACGACCATGCAGCCTTATATGATGTGGGACCCCATGTTGAAAGGGTTTGCGGGGGCGGTGATGGGAGGGATGACATCGCTTCCGGGATCGGTCTTCGGGGCCTATATTATCGGAATCATCGAAAACCTTTTCGGACTCTATGTGTCCATAGAGTTTAAATCCGTTGTGGCGTTTGCCATTATCGTTCTGGTTCTGTGCATCAAGCCCTCCGGGCTTTTTGCACGTCATTATGTGAAAAAGGTGTAGGGGCGAATCATCATTCGCCCGTACAAATTGTCAATCATTAATGGAAAGGAGAACGGCATGAAAATGAAAAGATTTCTGGTGGGGTTGGCAGCGCTTGTACTGGTGTTTGGGATGGCCTTCACGGCCGGTGCTGAGCAGGGGGTAACGAATACGGAAATCCATATCGGTCAGTGGGGACCTCAGACCGGACCGGCCGCTCCATGGGGTTCGGTGGCACGGGGTACCGAAGCCTACTTTAAGATGATTAATGCCCAAGGGGGGATTCACGGGCGGAAACTCATCCATCACATGTTTGACGATGGCTACAATCCTGCCAAAACCAAAGCGGGCGTTAAAGAACTGCAGGAAGGAACCGGCATGTTCGCCTGGGTCTCCGGCGTGGGCACGGCTCCCGGACTTTCGGTGGTGGATTATCTTATGGAACGAAAGATTCCCTGGGTGGGTCCGTCAGCCGGATCTATCCACTGGATCGAGCCCCCCAGGAAGTACCTTTTTGCGGTTTATCCCCTTTATTTCATCGAGGCTAAGGCCCTTTGCCGCTATGCGGTCGAAAAACTCGGCAAAAAACGCGTTGCCGTTGCTTACCAGAACGATGACTACGGCAAGAATGGTCTCGAAGGCGCCGCGGAAGCGCTGGAGAAAATGGGTTTGAAGCTGGTGGCGCAGATTCCCGTTGAAAAGTCCGATACGGATATGAAACCCCATGTCATGAAACTGAAAAAGGCCAAGGCGGACGTTGTTTTGCTGTGGGTGACCCCGGTCCATGCAATTCGGATCGTGGGGACCAGCAAGGCCATGAAATTTGCCCCCCAGTGGATGAGCACCAGTACCTGTTCTGATTTTCCCTTTATGTACAAAATCAGCAAGGGTTTGTGGGAGGGCGTGATTGCCGCCACCTTCGGTGAGCTGCCGGATTCGGATAATCCCCTGCTCCAGAAATACAAAAAGGACGCTTACGGCAAGTACGCCGCCAAAGGAGAAAGATGGGGCCTCTTCTACTACGCGGGGATCCTCTTTGCGGAACCATTGGTGGAAGGCATCAAGCGATGCGGTAGGTTCCTGACCCGCGAACGGCTGGTGAAAGAGATGGAAGGGATCAAAAACTTCAAGGGGATCGGCGGAAAAATCAGCTATGGCCCATTGGATCTGGCTGAGCCTTACGCCTGTCGCCAGGGCCAGAAAGAGGTTTTTCTGGTCAAGTGCCTCAAAGGCGGTAAGTATGAAAAACTGACCGACTGGATGGAAATTAAGTAAGGTGTCAAGGTGTAAGGTATAAGGTATAAGGTTAGGTTGTGATCCAGCTTCTTATTTCAAGACCTAACGCCTTACACCTAACACCTTATACCTAATTTTTTGAGTGACGGTTTTATGGATTTTTTTAAAATTGAAGGGTTGGGCATATCATTCGGGGGCCTGGTGGCCCTCGAAAACGTTAATTTCCAGGTTGGAAAAGGGTCCATTTTTGCCATCATCGGACCCAATGGCGCGGGGAAGACCACCCTCTTTAATTGCATCAACGGCATCTACACGCCCAACCGGGGCCGTATCGTTTTCAAGGACAGGGAGATCCAGGGAAAGAAGCCGGATCGTGTGGCCAAACTGGGCATTGCCCGTACATTTCAGAATATCGAGCTTTTTAATCATATGAGCACCATGGATAACCTCATGGCGGGCCGCCACAATTTCATGAAGACAGGGCTTTTTCGAGGCTCTTTCATGTGGGGCCGGCGTTCCTTTGCAGGGCGTGAAGAAGTCTCTCACCGGCATAAGGTGGAGGAGATTATTGATCTGCTGGACTTGCAGTCTGTGCGCAACAAATTTGTGGGCGGTCTTCCCTATGGTACCCAGAAACAGGTGGAACTGGGTAGGGCCCTGGCCCTGGAACCGGAACTGTTGCTGCTGGATGAGCCCTGTGCGGGTATGAATTCTGAAGAAAAACAGGATATGATTTTCTGGGTCAAAGATATTCAGGATGAACTCGGCGTGACCATCCTGTTGATTGAGCATGACATGAAGATGGTCATGGACATTTCAGAGCGCATCCTGGTCATCAACTTCGGCAAGCCCATCATGGAAGGGGACCCGGAGGAAGTTCAAAAGAACCCGGAAGTCCTGAAGGCCTATCTGGGAGAGGACGAAGGCATTGCCGACGCTGCTTGAGATAAAGAATATCGAAACGTTCTACGGCCTGATTTACGCCCTGAGGGGGGTTTCTCTCACTGTGGATGAGGGGACCGTCACAGCAATCCTGGGAAACAACGGTGCGGGAAAGTCAACCATATTAAAGACCGCTATGGGTTTGCTGGATGACCAGCCGGATAAGGGGACCATTGAATTCTTAGGAAAGCGCATTGACGGAAAAGATGCGGAGGTCATCGTCAGGCGGGGTATCTCTTACGTTCCCGAGGGTCGGGAGGTGTTTGAAGAATTGACCGTTCTGGAAAACCTATCGATGGGCGCCTACATTCGGCGGGATCGTGCCGGCATCAAGAGAGATGTGGAAAAGATTCTCGGTTATTTCCCGGTTTTGAAAGAGCGACAGGGCCAATGGGCGGGCACCCTGTCGGGGGGCGAGCAGCAGATGCTGGCCATGGGTCGTGCTTTGATGAGCCGTCCAAAACTCCTTTTTCTGGATGAACCTTCCCTGGGGCTTTCACCGATTCTGGTCAAGGAGATTTTCAAGATCATTCAAACCATCAACGAACAGGGGATGACCATCCTGCTGGTGGAGCAGAATGCCCGCATGGCCCTTTCCATATCCGACATGGGGCTGATTCTGGAAAACGGACGGTTTGTCATGAAGGGCAAATCACAGGAATTGATGGAAGACCGGGATGTGAAAGAATTCTACATGGGCATTCGCAGCGAGGAATCCGCCAAGGGTTTTCAGCGGTGGAAACGGAAGAAACGATGGCGATAGAAACCGCACCCCTCATGTTTAAGGAGACCGCCCTGAAATATGGCGACCGGGTGGCCATGCGCACGAAGGAGTATGGTCTCTGGCAGGACATTTCCTGGAATGACTATTATCGCCAGGCCGAATGTGTGGGGTCAGCGCTCGTTGACATGGGGCTGGAGCCGGGGGATTGCGTCTCCATCATCGGTGACAATTGCCCGGAATGGGTCATTATTGATATGGGCGTTCAATGCGTCGGCGGCACCGCTGTGGGGGTTTATTCCACCAATGCCTGGCCCCAGGTGGAGCATGTGATCGGCAATTCGGATTCCAAATTTTTCTTCGTGGAAAATGAGGAACAACTGGATAAATGGCTTCAGTTTCGGGATAACGTGCCGCACTTGAAGAAGGTTATTGTGTGGGATCTCGAAGGTTTGCGACATTTTGAAGATCCCATGGTCATGACTTACGAAGAGATCATTGAGATGGGGCGCCTGGCGGTGGCAGAGGTCCCCAATCGCTTTGAAACGCGAATTGCCCAGGTGAAACCGGAAGATGTTTCCATGCTCATTTATACCTCGGGCACCACCGGTCCTCCCAAAGGCGCCATGCTGACCCACCGGAACCTCATGTGGATGGGGCAGGCCATTACCACTGAAAACCCCATGAATGATGCAGACGAGGTCCTTTCCTTTCTGCCGCTCTGTCACGTCTTTGAGCAGCTGTTTTCGGTCATGGGACACATTACCCACGGTTATACCGTTAATTTCATCGAAAACCTGGAGACGGTCACGGACAATATGATCGAGGTGTCGCCTACCGTGGGTTATGCGGTTCCCCGTATCTGGGAGAAGTATCTTTCAGCCGTGTATATCCGCATGTCCGATGCCACCTGGGTTAAGAAAATGGTTTTTGGAATGGCCCTCAAAACGGGCAAGAAGCGGGCTTCTTTGATGATGGCTTTCAAACCGGTTCCCGGTGTTCTGGCCCTTCTCTACAACCTGGCCCATTTTGCGGTGTTCAGAAAGCTGAAAGAACGGTTGGGATTTGACCGTATGCGGATCGCCTATTCGGGGGCGGCGCCCATTTCACCGGATGTACTCCATTTTTTCCAGTCCATCGGTGTGAACCTGGTGGAAGGCTATGGCCAGACGGAAGGGACCGGGGTGACCTGCGTATCCCGGGTCGGGAAAGTCAAATTCGGCACCGTGGGGCCCCCCATTACGGGAACCCAGATCAAGATTGCCGAAGACGGTGAGATACTGGTCAAATCCCCCAGCGTTTTCAAAGGATACTACAAAAACCCGGAATCTACCGCGGAAACCATCCAGGACGGCTGGCTTTATTCCGGCGATGTGGGGGAGATTGATGAGGATGGTTATCTCAAGATCACGGACCGGAAAAAGGACATCATCGTTACGGCAGGCGGGAAGAACATCACACCCCAATACATTGAAAACAAGTTGAAGTTCAGTCCTTATATCAACGACGCAGTGATTATCGGGGATAAGCGCAAATTCATTTCAGCCCTTATCATGATTGATGAGGACAATGTGGTGAAATTCGCCCAGGACAACAAGGTTCAGTTTTCCACCTACAAGGACTTGACCCAGAGCTCGGAAATCAACAAGATGATCCAGAAAGAAGTATCAGGGGTGAATGACACCCTGGCACGCGTTGAGCAGATCAAGAAATTTACCATCCTGCCCAAGAAGCTTTACGAAGAGGACGGGGAAGTCACCCCCACCATGAAAGTGAAGCGGAGTTATGTCAATGAGGCCTTTGGGGATCTCATTGAGGCCATGTACAAACGACCCAAGGTTTAACAAAGACAGAAATCGAAAATCTTCTCCTTCATCTTATCATACGCCAGCTCCATCAAAGGTTCCAGGTTCATAATATCCGCATTGTTATAGCTGATGAGGGTTTGCAGCGCTTTTTCATCCCCCCTCTGGTATCTGTGCCAGAGCCGGACCGCTTCAAATCCGTCCACCCCATCAATTTCATCACTTCGGGCGATCTCCAGATCCTTTTCAATTTTCTTGAGGCCTCCCTCATGGCCCAGTTTTTTCAGTACAAATCGAAGGTCGATATGCCCCTTTGGCAGTGAAATTCCCGGGAAACTTCGCCGGATAAAGGGGAGGTCAAAGCAGGCGCCGTTAAAGGTGATCACGAGATCATAGTGGGCAATGGCCGTCTCAAATGCGTCGAGATTGTTGCCGTTTACAAAGGTTTGTACCCGGTCACCATCGTAAAGCCCGATGACGGTGATGTCGTTGGTCCACTGATCGTATCCGCTGGTTTCAATATCCAGATAGACGGCCTGGTGCCTGAAGGCATCAAAGAGACGCCACTTTTCTCCTGCCGGTAGCCTTTCATCAAAATATCCGATATGGTCCCGGTGTGCCAGGGATGCTTCCAGATGTTCATTCACCAAACGGTCTTTTGCGTGAGAAAAAAAAGGTTTTGGGCGATCCAAGAAATCCTGCCACCTGTGGATTCCCCGGTCCCAGATCCTCTGTTCTGTTTTCGTACCGATCCCGGGAATGTGTATGAATGTTTGTTCCAGCATAGAGCCCTTTCTCCTGGCAACCGATGACTGCCTTAACGCTTAAACATCCCGTCTTCGTATACCACAACATTTTCTCCGGATTTCAAATGGGCGGTGACGGTTTTGGGCTCGGTGTTCACCAGATCCCAGTGAAGGGCGGAATCGTTGAACCCCAGATCTTTTTTCACCTCTTCCGTAAGGGTCGAAGGATCCCCGTCAAAAGTGTCCGAATAAGAAGCGCCCACGGCCAGGTGACAATTGCCGCTGTTTCCGCCGAAGTTTTCATCATAGAGGGTACTGGCCATGAACCGGTCGATTTTCGAGAACCGCTTGTCCGTCAGGGAAAATTCGCCCACCCGGGCGGCGCCTTCATCCATGTTCAACTGCTTCTCGGTGAAGGATTCCCCTTTCTCGGCTGTGATTTCAGTTACCACGCCCTCATGGAATATCAGGTTGACCCCTTCCACATAGTTCCCGCTCCTGAAAGAGGGCTGGTTGGCGAAATAGGTGCCCTCGGTGCCGCGCCAGTCCGGGGAGATAAAGAGTTCAAAGCTGGGGATGTTATGCCCGGAGATACCGATCCATTTCCGTTGATCTCCCGGCGTGATTTTAAGATCGATGTTATCGGATGCCACATGGTAATATTGAACATCCATATCGTTCATCCATTTTTTAATGTCCAAGGCGTCGTTGTAAACGGTTTCCCACGCTTTGACCGGGTCGGGCTGATCCAGATAGCAAGCTTTGATGATCTGCTCCGTGTATTGTTCAAGGGTCAATTTGGCCTGCCTGGCCAATTCGTCGGTGGGAACCAGGCAGAGGGTCCATCCCAGCTTTCCCTGCTCCTCACGCTTTCGCATGATGTCCCTTAAGGGTTTCATGGCCACGGCCACCTTGCCGATCCGCCGGGGATCGATATCTGCCAGGTGTGTTAAGGACGTGGGGCCATGGAGAAAGATCCTGCCGTTGAGGTTCTTAAAGAGTTCCTCGTCCCACGATCCCCTGAAAACCAGTTGTTTTTCATCTGATTTTTCATAAAAATCGTGCTCCATGATCGTTGTTTTACCCGAACGCATTACCGCATGAACCCCCATGTCCAGGAGCTTTCCATGAAGAAGCTCAGCCAGTTCCACCGCTGGGAAATCAAACTGTACCATGACCACGTCCCCTTTTCTAAAGGTTTCGGTTCTGGCTTTCTTGAGCCCCCACAGCAGGACATCGGCGTACATATCCATCTGCTTTTTTGTTAGCATAAATTATTCTCCTAAGTTTAAAATGATTCCAACATGCTTTCTCTAATTTCTTTTCCGGGGAGTTGGGAACGGATGGTGCCATGGATATAAAACCCGAGACCCAGGATGCGATCATCCGCCAGTGTGAGGATGACATACCCTTTCTCCAGCGCAAGATCAACGGGAATTTCGCCGGTCAGGACCAATGTTTTAAACTGTGTCATGTCCATCTGGAAGATATTCTTCGTGGCAAAGCGGCCGAAAGCCTGGATGAAACGGGTTGTGGGCTTTATAAACTGACCCACCTTTCGAAACGCCCTGAGCCCGACTTTCGAAACCTTGAGGTGTGCCCCATTTTTCACCTGTTCGGATTTCCCCAATATAAACCATCCCTTCTTTCTCTCAAAGAGATGGTATTCGTCAAGGATCGCAGGCGGGATCCCGAACCGTTCCAGCAGATAGGTTGCAACAGCCCGCCTGCTGTCATTTCCGGCCAATTCTGGCCATGAAGAAGCCCACCGAATTGACATGGTGGGGGTAAAACCGGGCTGTTCTTGTAAGGCGTTTGTCGTATTTTTCATTGTTCCATTCCGTTAGCCCCGGTTCAAAAACGATTCCCGGATGAATGGGTAAGAGATCCGCATCTCTTTCGTTTAACAGGAAATTGACCACCGATTCATTTTCCGCCGGGTTGTAGGTGCAGGTAGCGTATAGCATCTCTCCATCATTTTTAAGAAGATCAAAACCGCGCAGGATTATCTTTTTCTGAATGTCAGGGAGTTGGGCTTTTCCTCTGTTTTCCCGATATTGGGTGATTTCCAATGTTTTCCTGAATTTGCCTTCGCAGGAGCACGGAACATCTGCCAGGATGTAATCAAATGGTTGGCGCAACGGAAATTCCTGTGCCTGATACCCGGTCACCACCGAATTCTGCACCCCCAGCCTGGAAAGGGTATGCCCCAGGGATACATGACGATTTGTATAGAGATCGTTACAGACCATGAACCCCGTGTTTTCCATCAAATCCGCCAGGTGAGCGCTTTTCCCCCCCGGCGCCGCACACATGTCAAGGACAAGGGCATGTTTTTTGGGTTTAAGTGCCATGGCTGCCAGCGCTGAGGTCGTGGCCTGCGGGTGAATATGCCCCAGAAAATATTCCAACAGATTTCCGGGATAGGGGAGATCCTCGGCAATATATAGGGTATCATGTTCCCGGCAGACCCGTGTCATCACAACGCCTTTTTCCCTCAGGGCGGAAACCACTTTCGAAGGTTGCGCCAAGAGGCGATTTATCCGCAGATGAACGGGAAAAGGTTTTGTCAGGCTTTCCTGAAAAAGAGGGAAGTCCGGAATAATGTCTTTATAGATTTCAAAAGCAGTGTTCACATTGAACCTTTTTGAGAGGTCTCGTACCAAACGTCGCGGCAATCTTAGAGTTTCCCCTTTTCATTGTCAATTCTCAATTGTCCTGTGCCATTTGAAGGGTGTTTTCGGCCTCATATTATTTGATATCTGCCAATGAATGTTGTAAAAGGCCAAAGAGGCTTAAAAAAATGGATACACATGTTTGTCCCTGGTGGCTGGCGTATACCTTTGACCATCGATTGAGACTGTGGGTTCACAATCCGGAAAAGCTTTTCGGGAAATATGTCAGGCCAGCCATGACGGTGGTAGATCTGGGATGCGGCCTTGGATTTAACAGCATGGGGCTGGCCGGACTGGTGGGGAATTCCGGAAAGGTGGTGGCGCTGGATATTCAGCAGAAGATGCTGGATGTCGTCATGAAAAGGGCGAAAAAGAGGGGGATTGAAAACAGGATTGAGCCACATCTTGCGCTTAAAAACGATTTGAACCTGCATGTGAAGGCCCAATTTATTCTGGCTTTTTACATGGTTCACGAGGTGCCTGATCCGGATCGGCTTATGGGTCAGGTAACGGACAACCTGTCGGTTGGGGGCCTCTTCATGATGGTTGAGCCGCCTTTCCATGTTTCAAAAAAGGAGTTTGATAAGAGCATTGCTCAGATTGAAACATCGGGACTGGTTTTGGAAGAAAGTTACAAAATCCTTTTTGGACGTGCCGCAGTTCTTAGAAAACCCGCAATCCCTGAATGAAATCTCCCACCGCATCAATCCCGTCCTTCTCCATGATCCGGATGGTCTGGGTGCCGATGACGACGATATCCGCTTTTCCTGTGAGATAGTCCACATCCGCCTTTCCAGCGACCCCGAAACCCACGGCCAGGGGGAGGGGAGAGGCTTTTCGGCATCGAGCCAGGTATTCGTCCAGTTCCAAGGTAAAGTCCGTCCTGGCGCCCGTGACACCCTTTCTGGCCACGCAGTAAACAAACCCTTGGGCAAAGCCGCTCAGGTATTGCATGCGCTCAAAAGGGGTTGTTGGGGAAAAGATTAGCACCGGGGACAATTCATGGTCGCTCATGGCCTTCAGGTATTTTTGCCCCTCTTCAGGCGGCAGATCCGGAATGATGGCCCCTTTGAGTCCTGTTTCGGCCATGCGGGCAACAAAAGCGTCCACGCCATATTTAAACGGGACATTGTAGTAGGTCATGATGAGAAACGGGATGTCAAACCGGCGGACCGCATGGGCTGCAAATGCCAGGCATTTTTCCACGGTGGCCCCCCGTTCCAGGGCTTTCTGGTTGGCGCGCATAATCACGGGTCCGTCGGCGATGGGTTCGGAAAAAGGAATCTGAAATTCCATCAGATCCACCCCGGCCTGTACCATGGTTTCAACCAGGTTCATGGACTCCTCAAAAGAAGGGTACCCCACCACAATATGGGTCATGAGCAGGATCGCCTTTTTTTCCAGTCGTTTTTTCACATAAGCCTCAATCACGGTAAACCCCCACTTTTTCCATGAGCTTTCCCATTCGTTCATGATCTTTAATTCCGGGACGTTCCTCGATGCCACTGCCGATGTCGACGGCGGAAGGGTTTACAACTTCCAGGGCTTCTTGAATGTTTTCGAGCCCCAGTCCGCCGGACAGCACTAACGGGATGCCGATGTTTTTGGCCTTGAGCGCCAGTTGCCAGTCAAATGTTTTTCCGGTGCCGCCGTTTAAGCCTTTCTGATAGGTGTCCATAAGGATGGCCCTTACATGGTCTTTATAGTGCGCGATCTGCACAAGCGTCTCTTCCCCTTGAACGCGAAAAGCCTTGATGACCCTGGGGGCCAGCTCGGAACAGATGGTGACGGATTCATTTCCATGGAGTTGAACCAGGTCCAGGCCGCAGAAGTCCATGATCTCCCGAATTTTTGCCGGTTGTTCGTTCACGAAAACACCCACAGTTTTGACAAATGGCGAGATTCTCCGGGTGATGCCCCTTGCTTTTTGAGGGGTGATTTTCCTCTGGCTTTCCGCAAAAATGAATCCCAGCGCATCCGCGCCCAATTCAACTGCCTTCTCCGCGTCCGCCATACGGGTGATGCCGCAGATTTTGACCTGCACCATTGTTTATACTCCTGCTTTGACCATCTCCGCAGCCTTTTCCCCCGGATCATCCGCCCCCATGAGTGCCGAACCCACCAGCACCGCCTGAATATTCAATCCCTTAAAAGCCAACATGTCTTGGCCTGAACGGATGCCGCTTTCACTGACCACCACCCGGTCCGGGGGGATGAGGGGCGCCAGTTCAAGGGTGGTGTGGGTGTTGATCTCGAAGGTGTCCAGATCCCGGTTGTTGATGCCGATGATGTGGGCATCGCAGGCCAGTGACTTTTCCAGATCCTGTTGATCATGAATTTCAGTGAGTGCGCTGATACCCAATTTCTGTGAGGCATCAAGGAGGTTCTTCAATTGTTGCCTGGACAATATCCGGGCGATGAGCAGCACCGCGTCGGCGCCGAAAGCAGCGGATTCGATTACCTGAATTTCATCAATAATAAAATCCTTTCGAAGGATGGGCAACGCAACAGCCTGTTTGAGCACGGGAAGGTTTTTCAGATCCCCCTTGAAAAATTTCCGGTCCGTCAACAGGGAGATGGCGGCGGCGCCGGCTTTCTCGTAAGCGCGTCCGATGGACAGAGGAGCCGACTCCTCCCGAATGATGCCGGCCGACGGCGATCCGAATTTGATTTCAGCAATCAGATCAATCCCATCGTTGGACGTCAGGGCCTTCTTGAAATTGCGGATGCTCCTTGGAAAGTGGTCCTCCGGCAGTGGAAGTTGTCCCTTTTTCAGGTGCGCCACTTCCCTCTTTTTTTCTTCCAGGATTTCAAGCAGTTTGTCGTGCATCTATAGTTCCTTTCGCACGAAGTCGGTGCATCCACAGCTGAAATCAACCAGCGCATTCAGCTTTTCCATGGCCTTTCCCGAGTCGATGATGTCTTCCGCCCGTCTGATGCCTTCAGCAAAATCCGTATCCAGACCCGAGGCAACATAGGCTGCAGCAGTGTTTAAAAGGACCATCTCTCGTTTGGGGCCTTTTTCACCCACAAGGATCTCGCGGACGATTTCCGCATTCCGTTTGGCATTGCCCCCCTGTATGTCTTCATTGGCCGCTCGCTTAAAGCCATAGGTTTCCGGTTCAATGTGAAAGGTTTTGACCTCGCTGTTTTTGAGATGGGTTATTTTTGTTTTGCCGCAAATGCTGATCTCGTCATAAGTCCCCTCTCCGCAGACCACGAAGGCTTCGCGTGTTCCCAGGTTGCTGAGTACGCGGGCCATCATTTTCGTCAGGTCGGGAGAATACACTCCCAGCACCTGCACATTGGCATTTGCGGGGTTGGTGAGGGGCCCCAGAAGGTTGAAAAGGGTCCTGATTCCCATTTCACGCCGTGGTTTGGCGGCGTATTTCATGGCCCCGTGGAAACTCGGGGCGTAGAGAAATCCG
>CAZPQA010000068.1:0-18351 GCA_964588535.1 uncultured Desulfobacteraceae bacterium | reverse complement strand
TGGAGGGAAATCGGCTTTTTAAACGGGCCATCAATTGCTTGACGTCCATTGCCAGGGAGGCACTTACCCATAATGCCATGGAAGAAGCAGATGTGGATATTATGATTCCCCATCAGGCCAATATTCGCATTATCCAGGCTACGGCCAAGAATTTGAAAATTTCCATGGATAAGGTGTATACCAATCTCCAGCGGTATGGGAACACGTCTTCAGCCTCCATTCCCCTTGCCATGGATGAGGCCTATCGAGAGGGGCGGTTGGTGCCCGGTGCCAATGTTCTCCTGGTGAGTTTCGGGGCTGGATTGACCTGGGGCGCCTCATTGTTGAAATGGACCATATAATCAACAAATTTTCCTGAAGCTGAAAAGGGCGGTTATCTCAAGTGGGAAGACCCCTTTTCGGCTTTTTTTTGGTTTTTCTCCCTGCAGACATCAGGGCGAAAGCCATGGCGCCAAGTGCCAGGAATACGGATATGAGAAGCACTTCCTGGTAGGCGGGAGGTATGGCACGCCTGAGGGCTTGCGCATCATTCCATCCCTCGAGACGCAGTACGCTCTGGTACATGGTTTGCCTGGCGGAAAAAATGGCACCTGACATGGCCATTCCGAGTGAAATGCCCACTTGCCGTTCCGTGGCAATCAGGGCTGATGCCGAACCCAGTCTTCCACGCTCCACAGTACCCATGATGGTACTGTTGTTAGGCGGCTGAAAAGCGCCCACACCCAGGCCCAGCAGGATCAGGATGGGAATGATGGTCGTAATTCCCGTTTGAAGGTCAAACCCAAGCATGCAGAAAAAGGCAGCGGCAGTGGCGCCCGCGCCGAATGCCGAGGGCCAGACCGGCCCGAAACGGTCGGAAAGGGTACCGCTGAGTGGGCTGGCGACCAAGGTGACCATGGAGACCACGGCCATCAGCATCCCCGATTCCAGTGGAGAGAAATTGATGCCTTCCATGAGGTAAAAGGGCATGATAAGAATGTAGGGGGGGACGGCCAGGAAAAAGAGCAGAAGGCTGGCCATGGCATATGAAAAAGTGCGATTCTTAAAAAGCGCCAGATCGACGATGGGATCCGTTGCCC
The DNA here is from genome assembly GCA_964588535.1 of uncultured Desulfobacteraceae bacterium. Classification (GTDB taxonomy): domain Bacteria; phylum Desulfobacterota; class DSM-4660; order Desulfatiglandales; family Desulfatiglandaceae; genus NaphS2. The sequence goes on along the minus strand of CAZPQA010000068.1, from coordinate 17,272 downwards.
GACGTTCCACCAGGATAAAGAGAAACAATATGGCGAGTCCGCTCCCCACGAAAAGGAGAACCATGGGTGCTTGAAAGCCGTGACTTTTGATATGGGACATGCCGAAGATCAGACAGAAAAGGCCGGCGGAAGAGGTCAGGGTTCCCACAATGTCGAGCTTGATTTTACCGGATCGGACCACATCTTTCTTGAGCAGGGCCATGGCCATCAAAAATGTGCAGATGCCGATGGGTGCTCTCGTGTAAAACAGAGATCGCCAATCCAGCCATTCCAGGAGAAAACCGCCGATAACGGGCCCCAGTATAAATCCTGCGGAGACGGACATGCTGAGCATTCCCAGCCCTTTTCCGGTTTCATTGGCGGGAAAGGCTTCGGTGACGATGGCTGTTCCGCAGGCAATGGACATGGCCGCTCCCAGGGCTTGGATAATCCGGAAGATGATGATCTGTTCCACATTCTGGGCCAGGGCGCAGGCAACCATACCCAGTGTAAAGACCGCCATGCCCGCGGTGTAAATCCGGGTTCTGCCGATAAAATCGCTTATTTTCCCGAAAACGAGCATCAGACTGCTGCTGACCAGGATATAGGCCACAACAATCCACATGATCGTGGCAAGATCGGTTTGAAATACACGGGTCAGTTCGGGGAGAGCAATGGTGGTGATGCTGACGTCCATGGTGGCCATCATGGTTCCCATGGCCACGGTGAGCAGGGCTTTCCACTTGTAGGGCAGGGCTGGCATCAGGGCTTTGTTTACTGTCCTCTTTATCAGTAGCAGTTGCTCGTTTGTTTGTGCTTTAAGCGTACGTAAATTCCAGAGAGATGTCAATTATCGCCATGAGCGCTTATTGCAGGAGTTTTTGATGGAAAGGGGATATTTACTGGAAGATTCTTCCCGTTTGACGGGTCATATTCAGGAAATCCTCCAAGAACGGAGCATGGGGGAACACCTTTTCCCCCGAGGCGTGTCTGAATCCACGGGAACATCTGCGGTTCTTTTCCCGCTCAGTGGGAAATGCCCGAATTCCGGTTCTTCCCATAACCCCTGTCTGGTTCTCAATAAGCGCTCCCAGATGGTTAAACAGCCGGGAGACCTTTGTTTCCCGGGCGGGGCCATTTCCCGCGGGCTGGATCTGAAGCTGGCACAATTCATGAGGCTTCCCTTCTTCCCCCTTTACCGCTGGCCCTATTGGTCCAAATGGCAGAAGGAAAGACCCAGACAGGCCAGACGATTGTCGCTTCTTTTTGCCGCCAGCATCAGGGAGAGTTTTGAGGAGATGGCGTTGAACCCTTTGGGCGTTCAATTTCTCGGGCCTTTACCGGCCCAGCGCCTGGTGATGTTTCGGCGGGAGATCTTTCCCTTTGTGGGCTGGATTCGCAGTCAGGGGCGCTTTTTTATCAACCGGGAAGTTGAAAAAATTGTTCACATCCCCTTGCGGGAACTTCTGAATAAAGACAACTATGCGCAATACAAGCTGCTTTTCAATGTGCCGAAAGGGTCGGAGAGACGTGGCGTGTTTCAATATTTCCCATGCTTCCTGCACCGGACCATGATGGGTACAGATGTGCTCTGGGGTGCCACCTACCGGATTATCATGGTATTTTTAGAGTTGATATTCGGGTTCAAAGAGCCTGAGATGGACGGGTTAGAGGTCGTAAACGGGGTAATTGACGAAAAATATTACCGGAATGGCTCCTGATGTAAGGGCCTCGGCAAAAAATAAATATTGAACCTTATCAATTTCTTTGATTTTTCCCTTAATGTTTCCAAAAAAGGGGTTGCCATATGAAAAAGCGAATTATTATTACGACCATATGCGGATTTCTTACTGGTGTTTTCTGTATAACTGCTGATATAGAAACAAGCCTTGCTTCAAATGTTGCTGAACAGTTGCCCTATCCGGCAATTGGAGAAATTCTCTGTAACAGAACTTTGATAGGGTTTGCAATTGGGATAAGCTGTTTAAGCTTGTACCATTGGAGTATACATGGCATAGTTTTGGGCTTCCTTTTCAGTTTGCCCTTGGCTTTTAGCTGCTTATTGACGCCCCAATATCCGGTAAAGCTTTTTGTTTTGACTTTAGTTTTTGGCATAATTTATGGCCTATTCATAGAATTGGTTGCTTCTGTGTTTTTTAAAACGCGCCAGCACTCAAAACTTGAAAAAGCATGAGAACTCAAGTGTATCAAAGAGTCTATATCAGCCCGCTCTGGAGCAGGGTCGAGTGAATCTCGATTTTCCCAAATCCCAAAGAGACAGAAAATGACTGCTTTTGCAATGGATAAAGACCTTGAAAAAATATTGAATTACCTTAAGGGAAAAAGAGGGTTTGATTTCAGCGGATATCGTCCCCCCATGCTTGGGCGGCGGATAGGGCAGAGATTGAGACCCACAAAATGTGATGGTTTCCCTGAATATCTCAAATACCTGAAAAAACACCCCGAAGAATTAGATGAGCTGGTAGATGTGCTGACCATCAATGTCAGCAGGTTTTTCCGAAATACCCTTGCCTTTGACTACATCGCCGATAGAATACTCCCGGCCATTGTCTTTGAGAAGAAGGGGTCGCTGGATCATTCTCTGCGTGTCTGGTCGGCCGGTTGCGCAACCGGTGAGGAGCCCTATTCCATTGCCATACTGATCCGGGAGTTGCAGAGAAAGGAAAAGCTCAATCTGGCCGTAAACATCTTTGCCACCGACATCGATGAAAGGGTCCTTAAAAGGGCAAAGAGGGCTCTTTATCCCTATGAAAGCATCAAGAGTATGAAGTACAGGTTGCTGAAACGATATTTTGAAGAGAAGAGGAAACGCTTCGAGCTGATTCCAAAGATCAAAGAGATGGTGGATTTTTCCACCTTTGATATGATCAGCAAAAAAGGTTACGCACCCCCTGAAAGCGTGTTTGGCAACTTTGATATGATCTTCTGCAAGAACGTGCTGATATATTTTTCCACAAGACATCAGGACAGGATATTTGACAAACTCTACCGGTCGCTTGCCAAGGGAGGCTATCTGGTTTTAGGGAGGGCAGAGGTGCCCATAAGGGCGTACCAGAACCGTTTTAGAAAGGTCAACGGGTGTTGTCCAATCTATCAAAAGGTGTGAGGTCAACAAGGTATGATACGGGTATGAACAACTCCAATAATGTCAGTAAGCGGAAAAAGTTGATCGGCTTCATCGTGTTAGGCGTTGTGATCCTGCTGGCCATCGTTTTTTCGTTTGGAACGGGCCGGGATGAGGGTGTATCGACCCATGAGAACTTTGATCACGCCACCCATCCCACCTACTCCAAGTACCGCTTTGATCGTTCCGGCAGGGTCATCAATTTCGGGGTTCAACCGCTCTATCTACCCACCGGTCTCATCTCGGAGGTCATGAAACGGGACAGGGTCCTTCAAAAGGCACTAAAGGATCTCGGTGTGGGGATCCGGTATTACCCCTTTTTAAAGGGAGACGATGTCAACTTCTTTCTCGAAAGACATGATCTCCAAATGGGGGTCGGGGGCGACATGCCCGCCATCACGGCTGCCGCCGATATGAAGATCGTTATCCCTCTCAAGGTCCAGCAGGGTTTCACCTCCATCGTGGCCACCCGTCCAATGTTGACCAGTCAACTTCGGGGCAAAGGCATCGCCTATCCCTTTGGTTCCATTTCCCACTTTGTGGTTCTGGATGCACTGGCATCCGAGGGCCTCAACGAATCCGATGCCGACCTCGTTCACTTAGATGCCCCCAGACTTGCCGGGGCCCTCAACACCGGAGGGATCGACGCCTTTGCGGTGTGGGAACCAATGGCTGCCATGGCCATAAAGAAATACCCTGAATTTGTCGCCGCTTATCAGCAAATAACCAGCGGTTATCTCTATTTCAGTCAAGGCTTCTATGAAAAAACCCCGGAAACCGTGCGACAGATCGTTGCCGCGGTGGTCCGCACCTTTCGGTGGATAAAAAAGAGAAGAGAGAATCTCCTCCTCGCCAGCAAATGGAGCAGGCAGGCAGGAGAGAAATTGACCGGTCAGGAGATCGCCCTCTCAGATAAGGAAATCGCCGATCTCGCTGAAAAGGATATCCTTGAATTGACATCTCTCCCCATGATTTCCCCTACAGACCTCGGGGAGGATGGCCCGCTTTACAGGGAATTTGAATTCCTGAAAACGCTTAAAAAAATCCCTTCTTCCACCAAGTGGGCTCGAATACGCGACAGTTTTGATCTTCAGATTATTACCGAGGTGCTGGCTAATCGTGAAAATTATCATCTCAACACCTTTGATTATGGTTTGGACAATCCCAAAAGCAAGTAAAGGCGAGCCCTAAGGAGGGGGAAAATGAAAAAAAGAATCGGTTTCAAAACACTTAAAGGCCGTCTGACTTTCTGGTTTCTCCTGATTGCCCTGCTCCCCTTGTTTGCGGTCAGTGGTGTCATTTCCGAGCAAAGGATGCGGGTAATCAAAGAAAATGCGTTTCACAAGCTCACGGCCATCAGGGATCTAAAAGTAGCGGAGGTCAATAACTGGATCGATGAGAGGATCAGCGACCTGAAGGCCGTCTCTCAGGACAAGGAAATAAGGGCCGTGGGCGAAGCGCTCAACAAGAAAACCACGAAAGAGTCTATCCTTATTATCCGGCGTAGCACAGAGGTTTTGAATAATTATGTGGATGTTTACAAGGCCTATGAAGAACTCTTTATCATAGACCCGCTCACGGGAAAAATAGAAATATCCTCAAACAGGATCAGGATAGGGGCGGATAACTCCAGGAATACAAATTTTACGGAATCCATGCGGACCGGAGAGATCTATATAAAAGATGTCTATTATTCCAAGACCATCCACAGACCCACCATGACCTTTTCCATACCCATATATGGTGAGGGCGAAAACATTGTGGGCATACTGGTTGCACGGATTGATCTGGAACTCTCTCTCTATGACCTGCTCCTGGAGCGTACCGGTATGGGAAAAACCGGAGAAACGTTGATCATCAACCAGGACGTGATAGCCCTGAATGAACTGAGATGGCACCGGGATGCACCCCTGAAGCTCGGGATAAAGGCAAGACCGGCCGTGATGGCCTCACAGGGAAAGACCGGAATCACCGAAACACCCGACTATCGCGGTGAAGAGGTCCTGGCGGCCTATACCTTTATCCCACGAACCAAATGGGGCTTTGTTGCCAAGCAGGACCTGAAAGAGATCTATGCATCGATCCGGACAATGTTTCTGCATATGCTGGTTGTGGTCCTCATCTCGGCGGCGGTGGTCTATTTTCTTGCCTCATTCGTTGCCAGAATTTTTGCCCGTCCGGTTCTTGAGATGACAGAAGTCTCAAAGAAAATAGAGACAGGAGACTTATCCGTCAGGAACCGCGTTATGAGTACGGATGAGTTCGGTTTTTTAGCACAATCATTTAATGCCATGGCCGACTCGGTCTCGTCCCAGATGGAACTCCGGGAAATAAACGATGAGATTACTCAAACCCTCGTGGACGCGAAAGATCTGCCGGCGTTCAGAACAAATATCCTGAAAAAGCTTGTCAAAGTCACGGGCTCACAAATGGGTGCATATTTCGCCCTCAACACGGATACAAACATCTTTGAACACTTCACATCCATAGGCATCACCCCCGGGCTTCTGAAACCGTTTGACGCATCCACCCTCGAAGGGGAACTCGGGATGGTCGTGGAGACAAAGAAGATAACCCACATAAAGGATATCCCGGAAAACAGCATATTCACATTCAGGACATTCCCCGGTACGGTACTCCCGAAAGAGATTATCAGTATCCCCATTATTATCGACGGTATCGTGTCCGGCATTGTGTCCCTGGCAAGCATCAAACCATATCCCCGGAAAGTCCTCGATATCATGGAGCAGCCGTGGACAACGGGATTCGGCACAGCCCTTTCCAACATGAAGGCAAATGAGGCGACCAAGAGGCTTGCGGAGGAGTTGGAAGGGAGAAATCAGGAGTTACAGGCCCAGACAGAAGAGCTTCAAGCCATGTCCGACGAACTCCAGCAGCGGTCGGAAGAGCTTCAGGAGCAAAACGTGGAACTCGAGGCCCAGAGACATCAGGTGGAAGAGGCCAACCGCCTCAAGAGCGAGTTTCTGTCCAATATGAGTCATGAGCTCAGAACTCCCCTCAACTCGGTGATGGCCCTCTCCCGTGTGCTGCTCATGCAGTCTAAAGAAAAACTGTCTGAGGAAGAGGCAGGGTATCTTGAGATTATCGAGCGGAACGGGAAACGGCTTCTCTCTCTGATAAACGACATCCTGGATCTCTCAAAGATAGAGGCAGGAAAGATGGATCTGAGCCCGAGGTCCTTTTCCCTTGGCGGGACAATTGAGGCAATCATGGAAAGCCTCGGTCCCATTTCCGCAGATAAGGGTATAGACCTGCTTCAGGAGATTCCTACTGATCTCCCTCGGATCGAAAGCGACGAGGAGAGGGTACACCAGATTCTTCAAAACTTGATCGGGAATGCGGTCAAGTTTACAGACGAGGGTAATGTTACCGTCTCCGCCGAATATGATGAAGAAAGTTTTTATGTCCGGGTTCAGGACACCGGGATCGGGATTTCGGAAAACGATCTCTCCCGTATATTTGAGGAATTCAGACAGGTTGATGGCAGTTCGGCCAGGCAGTATGAAGGCACGGGGCTTGGTCTCGCCATCGCCAACAAGGCCGCCAGGATACTCGGAGGGGGGATTACCGTAAAAAGCGGCTTTGGGAAAGGCTCCACATTCAGCCTCACCCTCCCCATTCGATGGAGGGGAACGTTACCGGAAGATGAGTCCTTGACTGTAAGGGTTTCCCGGGAAATTAAACCTGAGCAAAAGACCATTCTGATAGTGGATGACGAGCCCGGGGTGGTGACCCTGATTGCCGGTTTTGTATCCTCACAGGGGTATAACGTCATCACCGCTCATTCAGGCAGGGAGGCCCTGGAGTTAGCGAAAAGCCACCATCCCTTTGCCATAACACTCGATATCATTATGCCGGACATGGACGGATGGGAAGTATTGGAAAGACTGAAGAAGGACCCGGATACCGCCGCGATCCCGGTTATCGTGGCATCGGTCACCGATGACAAACAGACCGGGTTTGCCCTCGGTGCCGTCGGCTATATCACAAAACCCGTAGATCGGGATGTCCTGATCGGTGAGATAAACAAGATCGGCCGGCCGGGGTTTTGCAATATCATGGTTGTGGACGATAATGAGATTGACCGGCAGGAGATAAGCCGGATCATCCGGCAGGAAGGTCTGCGGGCCATTGTGGCTGAAAGCGGTTCCGAATGTATGGCATTGATACAGCGATCTCTTCCGGATGTGCTTGTATTGGATCTGATGATGCCCGGTATGGACGGGTTTGAGGTCTTGGAGAGACTCCGGGAGGAACCCGGGACCGTAAACCTGCCGGTAATCGTTGTCACCGCAAAAGACCTGACGGCCCAGGACCGTAAGAGACTCAGAGGCAATGTCGCCTCAGTGCTTGAAAAGAGCGAGACCACCTCAACGCGGCTGCTCCAGGAGATAAAGAGGATCCTCTTAGAGATACAAGAACGCGAAACAGAACTGGAGACGATCCGTAATAAAATTCTGTTAGTGGAAGATAATGAGGCCGGGATCATCCAGGTCAGAACCATCCTCCAGGAAGAGGGCTATAATGTTGATGTGGCACAAAACGGTCAGGAGGCCCTTGATTATATTCAGCACACGATCCCTGACGGAATCGTCCTGGATCTGATGATGCCCGAGGTGGATGGGTTTGAGGTCCTGGAAAAGATCCGTGGACAGGCAGATACGGCCACCATCCCGGTCCTGATCCTTACCGCCAAGGACCTGACAAAGAAGGATCTCAGGAAATTGAGCGCCAATAACATCCAGCAGCTCATTCAAAAGGGAGATGTGGATCCCAAAGGGCTGCTGGCCGGGATCAGAACCATGTTGGGAAGGGGGAGGGGGGAACTTGAAACTGGAAATTTGAAACTTGAAACTCAAAACTTGAAACCTGTCGAAGATCCCGTCTTTAGCGGGGAAACTCGCAACCCGCAACCCGTAACCATCCTCGTGGTTGAAGATAATCCGGACAATATGATGACCCTGAGGGCGGTGCTGGGAAACAGCTACAACATGATTGAGGCCGTAGACGGGAAAGATGGTCTCAGAGCGATTCTTGAAGAGCGCCCTGACCTTGTCCTGCTGGATATCTCCCTTCCCATAATGGATGGCTACCAGGTGGTTCAGGAGATCAAGGAAAACGAAGACTTCAGGGACATCCCTGTAATTGCCATGACGGCCCATGCCATGAAGGGGGACAGGGAAAAGATCATTGCCGCCGGGTGTGATGATTATATTTCGAAGCCCATAGAGCCCGAAGGATTTCTGAAAACGGTCAAGGTGTGGTTAAATCAATAGCAGAGGAGCGAATGCCCATGGCGAAAATTCTAGCAATCGACGACAAACAAGACAATCTCGTCACCATTACCGCCGTTTTGAAATCTTTGATTCCCGGCTGCCAGGTAATAACCGCGCTATCGGGTCGGGAAGGAATCAAGAAGGCAAAGACAGAGTCGCCCGATACGATCCTGCTTGATATCAAGATGCCGGGAATGGACGGATATGAAGTCTGTGAGAGACTGAAAGAAAATGAAGACACAAAACATATCCCCATACTTATGATTACGGCTATCAAGACAGACCCCAAAGATCTCGTCATGGGGCTTGAATCCGGGGCCGATGCCTATTTAGCCAAACCCATTGACGAATCGGTCCTCATTGCGCAGGTCAGGACGGCACTGAGAGTCAAAGAGGCAGAAGATCAACTGCGCAACCAAAAGGACTTGTTGGAACAGATGGTCCTTACGCGAACTGCTGAATTGACAAAAGTGAATGAGCGGTTGGAGAGAGAAATCAAAGATCACCTTCAGGCCGATAAAGAAAAGGCCAAGGTTGAAGCCCAACTCCTGCAAGCCCATAAGATGGAGGCCATCGGTACTCTTGCCGGGGGCATTGCACATGATTTCAACAATATCCTCACGTCAATTCTCGGATATTCGGAGTTGGCGAAGATACGGACCTCCAATGGTACGGACGTCACATCCGAACTGGATCAGATAAATATATCGGGCAACCGTGCCAAGGCACTTGTGAAACAGATCGTGACCGTTGCCCGAAGACAGGATCAGGAACAAAGACCCATCCAGCTCAGATACATTGTCAATGAGGCATTAAAACTCCTGAGGGCGGCCTTGCCATCTACCATTGAAATAAAGAGGGCTATTTCCAATGACCTAAGTATTATACGTGCAGACCCCAACCAGATGCATCAGGTCCTGATGAACCTTTGCACCAATGCCGGTCATGCCATGCGTGAAAAAGGGGGCACCCTTGAGGTTAAACTGCAGAACGTTACCATTACCGGACCTGAGAAGGATCTGAAACCCGGTCCCTATCTGAGACTGACCATAAGGGATACGGGCAGCGGGATGAAGCCGGAAGTAATCAAGAGGATTTTTGAGCCCTATTTCACCACCAAGGAAATTGGTGACGGGACAGGTCTGGGGTTGTCGGTAGCCCACAGTATTGTGGTAACCCATGGTGGTGAGATCACGGTTGACAGCACACCCGGGGAGGGGAGCACCTTCCATGTCTACCTTCCCAGGACCGAAGAGGCTGAAAAGATATCTGAGACCAAGACAGAAGAACCCATCCCCACCGGGACTGAACGCATCCTTTTTGTTGACGATGAACCGATGCTGTTGGAGATGGTCGAACGGATTCTGGGGCAGTTGGGGTATGAAACTTTTACCGCAAAAGGAAGCTTTGAGGCCCTGGAGTTATTCAAAAAAGAACCGGATCGATTCGATCTGGTGATTACGGATATGACCATGCCCAAGATGACGGGTATTGAGCTTGCCAGGGAATTGTTGAACACCCGACCCCATACGCCGATCATCCTGTGTTCGGGGTCTATAGACCAAAACTTAAAAGGAAGGGCTACGGCAGCCGGCATCCGGGAATTTCTGGCAAAACCCATTTCAATGGGGAATATCGCACAGGCTATCAGAAAGGCGCTGGATTAGTGGTTATTCCAGTGTAAAATTCCGGGGACACAATACTAAATTATTGATTTACCCTTTCTTCCCATGGACCTTTCGGCCCGGTTTTTTTATTCCAAAAAAGGCTTTTAAAAATGAATCACCCGTCGATCATCCATCTTGACATGGACGCTTTTTACCCGGCGGTGGAGGTCCTGGACAACCCCGAATTGAGGGGAAAGCCGGTTATTGTGGGGGGCAGCAGGGAAAGGGGCGTTGTGTCTTCCGCTTCCTACGAGGCGCGGCGTTTTGGTGTGCACTCAGCACAACCCATTGCAACCGCTGTGCGTCTTTGTCCAAACGCAACCCACATAGATATAACTGGGCTGCGGGGGAGGATGCATCGGTACAGGGAGGTTTCAAAACAGATATTTGAGATTTTTACGCGTTTTACGCCGCTGGTTGAACCCCTTTCCATAGATGAGGCGTTTCTCGATGTGACGGGTTCCGAGCGTCTTCTGGGAGACCCGGTTGAAATTGCAAAAGCAGTTAAGGCGACGGTTCTGGGTGAAATCGGTCTTACAGCCTCAGCGGGTGTTGCTCCCTCCAAATTTGTTGCAAAAATCGCCTCCGACATGGATAAACCCGACGGGTTAACGGTTGTGCCGTTTGAGCGTGTGAGATCGTTTCTGGACCCACTTCCCATAGAGAAGATGTGGGGTGTGGGGAAGGTTACCAGGGAAGCTCTGGCAAGGCTTAACATTCATACATTCAAGGACTTAAGGTGTTTTGATCCCGATTTTCTACAGCGGAGATTCGGCAAAAACGGCGTCAGGATGCATCAGTTATCCATGGGCATGGATGAGAGGGATGTGGTGCCTGAGCATGAAACCAAATCCGTGGGAAACGAACGGACCTTCATGCATGATATTACGGAGCCGGGAGATGCAAAAAAAGCGCTTCTTGCCCTGGCAACCCAGGTGGGCCGCAGGATGCGCCGCAAAAAAATGACGGGAAAAACCGTGTCGCTGAAGGTGAAGTATCATGATTTCAAGCAGATCACCCGGGCAAAAACCCTTGCCAAGTTCACTGATGATGGTTTAGAGATATACAGGGTTGCTTGTGATCTGCTTCAGAAAACAGAAGTTGGCAAAAGGCCGGTCCGGCTGCTGGGTATTTCATTGTCTCAGCTCTGTTTTGCTGGTGCCTCGGGGCAACTTTCTCTTTTCAACAATGATCAATCTGTTCAAAAAAGGAAGGAGCTGAACATGGCCCTGGATTCAATTGCGGAAAAACATGGTGGCAAAAGCATTCGACCGGCCACGCTTTTTTCCGATAAATAAGGGACCTTTTGGAATATGACTACTCATACTCATAATAACGATCGAACGGCAAAATCCATTCAATGCACTTGTGGGCATGATCTGCACTTGGCCCGCGGGTGAAGGCAAACTTTGTGGCGCTGCACGGGTTGCGGCAAAGGATATCCCTTCAAGGATTTTTCTCATTTGCTGGATGATGAATGGGAGCAGATTCTTGCGAATATCCGCGTTGATCGGTTGTGAGGGGCCGTGGGGGTCAAACCTTGATTAGTGATTAAGATTCTTAATCACTAATCAAGGTTTGACCCCATACGTTCTAAACATCTCACCCGCATGGAATGAACTGCGGACAAACGGGCCAGAGGCTACTCCCTGAAAACCCATCCCATAGGCGGATTTTTCCCATTTTAGGAATTGATTCGGCGGAATATATTCCACAACCCGATGATGATCTTTGGAAGGGGCCAGATACTGACCCAGGGTCAAAAGCTTGCACCCCGCCGCCAGTAGGTCGTAAAGCACCTGTCGCACTTCCTCGTGGGTCTCCCCCAGCCCCAGCATGAGGCCCGATTTGGTCGCCAGTCCGGGATTCATTCCAACGGCTCTTCGAATGAGCATCAGGGATTGATGGTAATTCGCCTGGGGTCGAACCTCTGGGTAAAGCCTGGGAACAGTCTCCAGGTTGTGATTGAGCACATGGGGGGCTGCCGCTACGACGGTCTTGAGATCCTCAGCTGACCCCTGAAAATCCGGAATCAGCACCTCCACTTTTGCTTCGGGAGTCTGGTGTTTGATGGCGCGGATTGTGTCGGCAAAATGCTCGGAACCACCGTCCGGAAGATCGTCACGGGTGACAGATGTGATCACCGTATACCGAAGCCTCAGTTCCTTGACGGCGTCGGCTATTTTCTGAGGTTCTTTCTTGTCCGGCGGTTCAGGAACACCTTTGTTTACGGCGCAAAAACGGCAGTTCCGGGTACAGAGATCTCCCAGGATCATAAAGGTGGCGGTGCCATTTGAAAAACATTCGCCAAGATTGGGGCAGAGTGCTTCTTCACAGACCGTGTGAAGGCTGCATTCTCTGAGAAGCCTCACGACCCTATGATATCCCTGGCCCGTGGAGACCCTTTTCTTCAGCCAGGGGGGCTTTTTTGGGCCATTTCTTCCGGTGTCAGTCATTCGTTGTTCCTAAAAGCGAATATCGAATATCGAACAAGGAATGTCGAATCATGAAGTTTTCCTTCGACATTCATTATTCCTTGCTCGATATTCTGCGGTTCAATTGTGGTTTGTCCCCGCAAAACGATTCAATTACTTGACGATCCCTAGGTTCCAGAGTCATATCAAAGATTTTCTGAAAATGGAATATGGCAAGATCCTTGATTCTTGCCAAAGAGACTTCTTTTTTAAGAAGATCGGCCATGGAGGTGATGTGAACCCCTTTAAGCCCGCAGGGATGAATCATTTGAAAAAACCCAAGATCAGGGCTGACATTCAAGGCAAGCCCGTGAAAGGAGATCCCTTTTTGAACCGCAATCCCCACAAAGCCGATCTTCTTGTTTCCCACCCAGATCCCGCGATTCCGTTCGTTTCTTTCACCCCTGATGCCGTAATCCTTCAAAATCTGGATCATTATCGCTTCAAGCCGCTCCACAAAATCAAGAACCCCCATACCGCTTTTCCCTAGTGCAAAGATGGGGTAGGCCACCAGTTGTCCCGGCCCATGATAGGTCACATCGCCGCCCCGTTCAATGTGAACACATGTGACCCCCTGTTGTCGAAGAGTGGATTCAGGGACCAGAACATTCTCTTCATGGGCCCGTCGTCCAAAAGTGAGGACGTGCGGGTGTTCCACCAGAAGAAGGGTATCCGGCAGCAGGCCTTCAACGCGTGCCCCATGGACGGCATGCTGCAGTTTCAGGCACGCCTCATAGTCCATGGTCTTCAGGTCTGAAACAAGGGGGTCAGGCATCTTGGCGCTGTGGGGTTATTTTTTCAAGCACATTGCCTTCGGCATCGAGCACAAACAGCAAAAAACCTTCTTCCGCCAGTTTCGGGGCCAGATCCCTGTATTGAATGGCCTGTATTTCGAACTTGATTTTCTTGTCCCGAACCAAAAGGTGCAAGCCCTGGAGGGCCGCATCCTTTTCAAGAAACGCAGGGATGAAAGAAATCTTGTTTTCAGTGTCAATTTGCCCCAGAAACTGTTCGTTTTCACCCGGGTTTTCTGCTACCAGCCAGAGCCAGGTATCTTCTTTTATTGCCATGTTAATAACCTTTCTTTTAAATGGATTTCGGTTGCATGTGCATTTTTCATCCTGCCCCCTGATCACTGCCCCCTGCACCCTTTCTAATATAGGGCTTAACGTCCGAATGTTCAAACGCTGCATCAATATCATTTAAAATATTCGCTTTTCTTCGCTTGCGGTTCCGAATAAAAAAACCGATATCATCCAAGATGGCATAATACGCGGGCACCATGGAAAGGATGAGAAAGGTGGCAAAGGCCAGCCCCCACATGATGGCCGTGGCCAGCGGCGCCCAGAAAATGGATTTCCCTCCCAGCCCGAAGGCCATGGGTGCCAGCCCGCAGATGGTGGTGATGCTGGTGAGTATAATGGGCCGCATGCGCACGTGACAGGCCCGAACGATGGCCAGGTAAATCTGGTCCGGGTGTTCCTTTCGGTACCGGTTGATAAAATCGATCAGGACCAGGGAGTCGTTGACCACAATGCCGGTGAGGGTCAGAAGACCGATGAGGGTGATGAAGGTCAGGGGGTTGTTGCTCACCAGCAGTCCGATCAGGACGCCCAGGGACGCGAAAGGGATGGTGACCATGATGATGAAGGGCTGCGTAAAGGAGTTGAACTGAAGGGAAAGGATAAAAAAGATAAAAAACAGCGCCATGATAGCCGCGTAGCCCAGTTCCCTCAGGGATGCATCGGTTTCCTCTTGAAGCCCCCCTGCGATGAGCCTGGCGCCCGGGTATTCATGTTTGATGCTGTTAAAAGCGTCCACGGCGATTTTGTTGGCCCTGACCGCCGTCATCTTTTTCCCCTCCAGGTTTGACAGGAAACCGCTCAATCCCTCTTTTTTCTCAACTGTTTCCCGGATGTTGGCTGTCAGATTGACGGTCTGTTTTCCGTTGTAGTGGTAAATATTGTGAAAGCCGGGGACCAGCTCAATTTCAGCCACTTCCTTTAACGGTACGTCCCCCTGACCGGGGATGACAATCCTCAGATTGAGCAGATCATCAAAATCGGATCGATATTGGGGAAGGTATTTCAATTTGATGTCCTGCTCGCTGTCCCCCCGGTTATAGGTCGCCACTTTCATGCCGTGAAAACCGGCCTGAACGGCCATGACCAGATCTCTCTGCTGAATCCCCAGTTTTCTGGCTTTGCCTTCATCAACGGTAATCTCCATAAAATGCTTTTCCCGGGAGAAGTCGTCCCGAATGTCCACAATACCCTCATTCTGTGCCAGTTTATTTTGAATCAGTTCCGAAATGGTGGTGGATATCTCCCACGTGGGCGACTGGATTTTCAAATCCACATCCGTCCCCACGGGCGGCCCTTCAATGAGCCGTTCCAGAACGAACGAAGTGGCGCCTTTTTCGGTAAGCAGATTCCCCACATCTTTCCGAACGCGCTCCATCAGTTCCACAACCGAATGTTTTCGATCTTTTTTATCTTTAAGAATCACATTGAGTATGCCGAAGTGTTTCCCGTATATGGGCGCGTAGTTGACCTCCTTCATCCCTGCCACTGCAATGGGCGCTGCCAGTTCTTCTCCGATCGAATGGTTCAGCAGGTCCGTCAGGTCCATGAGGGTCTTTTGCGTGCGCTCCAGGCTTGAACCGGCCGGCAGGTCAAAATGGATGTTGAACCGTGGGAACACGTCGCTTTTGGGAAACATGATGAAGTCGGTCTGAAAGTAGAGAACAAAAGCCAGGCCCGTGCCCAGAACAATAAACAGCACCGAGAGATACCGGTGCTTGAGAACCGACCGCAGGGTCGGGTAATAAACTCTGCGAATGGGCTTGAAGATATCAAAACGACGTTTAGAGCCCCCCGTCCGGGCCGTTTTCGGTGCCAATTCCACCATATGGGACGGCAGCATGAAAAAGACTTCAAAAAGGGATGCCGCCAGAGCAAATATGACCACTTTGGGGAGGCCTGCCATGTATCGGCCGATAATGCCGCCCACCATGATCAGGATGGGGACAAAGGCGGCGATGGTGGTGGAAACAGAGGCCAGAACCGGGGCCAGGACCTGGCGGCTTCCGTCGAGGGTGGCCTTTATCATGGGTTTTCCCATCTCGTTGTGACGAAAAATATTTTCAAGTACCACAATGGCATCGTCCACCACGATGCCGAGAACCAGAATCAAACCGAAAAGGGTCAATCCATTGATGGAAAGTCCGAAAGATTTCATGAAAACAAATGTCAATAGAAACGCAATGGGGATGCCGACAGATGCAAAGAGGGCATTTCGAAGTCCCATGGCGGTCCACAGAATCAAAAACACGAGGAAAATCCCCATGAGGCCATTGACCTGGAGCTCCTTGATGCGCTTTTTAATCTCCCGGGACTGGTCGAAATAGAGCGTTGTTTTAAGGCCGGGATAGTTGCCCTCCATATTCTTCATGGCGGCTTTCACGTCATTGACGATCTGAATCATGTTGACCTTTTTTTTTCGTTTGACGGAGAGGACCAGGGCGTTTTCATTGTTGATCTGGGTCAGGGTTCGAGGTATTTCCAACGTGGGTGTTATGGTGGCGATGTCGCGGAGGTAAACCGTACTCCCGTGGACATTTTTTATGGCAATTTCGCCCATGGTCTCAGGATTGGGTGTTTCCCCCAGCATCCGAATGGCCGCCTCATGGTCCCCCATCTCCAGTGTGCCACCCGGCAGATTCTGCATACGGGCGGCCAGGGCATTTGCCACTTCAGCAACGGAAATGCCGTGGGCGGACATGCGGTGAGGGTTCAATTCCACCCAGATTTCAGTTTCCCGCTCCCCCACGATATTGACCTCTGAAACCCCATTAATATTTTCAAGGGTGTCGGAGATATCGTCTGCAATGTCCTGGAGCTGCATCATGGGCAAAGGCCCCGCCAGGCCCACCATGCATACGGGAAAGATGGCAATATCGATCTCCAGAACCCGTGGGATTTTCGCATCTTCGGGCAGTTCCTCCACACTGTCCACAGCATTTCTGACCTCCTGCATGGCCTGATCAATCTCGTATTCACTGAGGTCGGTGTTGAAGAAAACATGGATGTTGGAGGTGCTTTCAAAGGAGCGCGATTCAAAACGCCTGATATCGGAGATGCCTTCCAACTGGTCCTCAATTTTTTTCGTGACCAGCTTTTCCATTTCTTCAGCGGAAAATCCCGGGACCAGGGTGTAAATGACGCCTTCACCCACTGTGATGTCGGGGTCCAGAAACTTGGGCATGGCCCTGTAGGCATAAACCCCGAAAACCACAATGAGGAGAAAGGCCATGCGGACCACGATGGGACGTTCAATGGCAAATTTGGTCAGAAACATATCGGCGCGTTCTGTGTTCCGGTTGATTTTAAGATCTTTTTGGGCACTATAAATCAGTCTTGGGATTGGCGCAAGGTTTTGGATTTTTCAAAAATTATTAAGGCAACTGAAAAAACCGTTAAAGAGTGGGTTGCAATGGTGTAAATCTTGATTTATAAAGAGCGTGGTTGTTCAACAGTGCAAGACCCGACACAATGAGACCTTTGGGGGTGAAGGAGAGTATATGAGCATTAATACAAGTATTTACGTTCGTTCGTCAACCAGCAATTCCGCTTATCTGGACTGGCTCCAGATGTTGACGGGCGCGGGGTTGATCCTGTTCATGTGGAGCCACATGATCCTGGTGGCCAG
>CAZPQA010000067.1:0-18374 GCA_964588535.1 uncultured Desulfobacteraceae bacterium | reverse complement strand
CCAATGTGGCGGCTGCGAAAAAGAATTATCCTGAACTGGGCAAGGATGACCGGGCGCTGTCCATCCTGCCGTGGGCCCACTCTTTTGGCCAAACTGCTGAATTATATTGTTTTTCCCACGTGGGGGGATCCGTGGGTTTCGTGGAAAATGTAACGACCATTGCAGAGGATATGGGAAAAGTAAAACCCACATTCCTCATTGCCGTGCCCAAGGTATTTAACAAGATATACGCCGGACTGGGGGCTAAGATGAACGAGACCGGGGGCCTGGCGAAAATGCTTTTTACCATGGGCGTTGAAAGCGGAAAAAAGCGTAGAGAATTGGCAGAGGAAGGCAAATCCTGCTTTCTGACCGACCTGAAGTTTAAGATGGCTGACGCCATCGTTTTTAAAAAGATTCGAGAGCGGTTCGGTGGAAGGCTAAAAGGATCCATCAGCGGCAGCGCCACGATGAATGTGGAGATCAGTCATTTTTTCTCTGATATCGGTGTGACGGTTTATGATTGCTACGGGTTGACCGAGACCACGCCTGCGGTCACCATGAACTGCCCCACAGCGCACAGGCCCGGCACCGTGGGGCGGGCCATTGACCAGGTGCGGGTGGAGATCGATCCGGTTTTATCTGAAGAGGGGAGTGAGGACGGAGAAATTATCGTCTATGGCCCCAACGTCATGCAGGGTTACCACAACAACCCCGAGGCCACCAAAGAGGTGATGACCGAAGACGGGGGATTCAGGACCGGGGATCGGGGGCGTCTGGATGAAGACGGTTATCTCTTTATCACGGGTCGCATCAAGGAGCAGTACAAATTGGTGAATGGAAAATATGTTTTCCCCGCTGCTCTGGAAGAGGAGATTAAACTGCTTCCCCAGGTGGAAACGGTCATGATTTACGGCGATGGGCGGGACTACAATGTTGCCCTGGTGGTTCCCGATTTTGAGGTGCTTGAAAAATACGCCAGGGGAAACAATCTGCCCGGTGATCCGGAAGCCCTGGCAGGGAATCCAGGTGTGCAGGAAATGATCTCTAACGCCGTTGCAGATGCGCTCAAGGGTAAATTCGGCGGATATGAAATCCCCAGGAAATTCTTGTTCATGTCTGAAACTTTTTCTTCTGAAAACGGGATGCTGACACAGACCATGAAGCTTAAACGCCGCAATGTGCTGGAGAGGTATATGCCGGAAATCGAATCATTGTATGCCAACTGAAGTGAGAGGAGATATTCTTGGGTATTTCCATACAATTTGGTCTTTACATGTTGCTCCTGTTGGGCATTGGTTACTACTCACTGAGGAAAACCCACGGCAATCAGGACTTTATTATCGGCAGTCGGTCCCTGGGCCCCGTAACAACGGCCATCAGCGCAGGCGCATCCGATATGAGCAGCTGGTTGCTGTTGGGTTTGCCGGGAGCGGTTTTCGCCGCCGGTCTGGTTGAAGGTTTTTGGATTTCTCTGGGACTGACCCTGGGCGCCTATATCAACTGGTATGCGGTCGCGCCGAGGCTCAGGGTGTATAGTGAAAAGCTGAATGCCGTGACCCTGCCGACTTTTTTGTCGAATCGGTTCGATGATGCTTCAGGAATGCTCAGGATTGTATCAACAGTGGTAATTCTCTCATTATGCTGGAGAGGCACCACTAAATATGGTGCGCTTTCCGGCATGATTGTGGGTGCGGTTACAATCTTCGTTGTAAAGAACTATATCAAGATCCAGGGCGAGTACTTCTACGAGCTATTGCCCGGCTTCATATTGGCTTTCGTGGCCATCGTCATTGTCAGCCTGGCAACCGCCAAACCCAGTGAAAAAACGTTACGGAAATTTGATGAATCGCAACCATAATTTTCAGGGCAGGTTTTGCCGATTTGAAAATGGTTGACAAAGCATGGTTTTGGCAAGTATGGTTCGCGTGCAGAGATTCCATCTCTTTTAAAGCATTCTTTCCAAAGCCAACCCCTCTCCGAAGGAGCCGTCTGTTATGAGCGAAAAATCCGGTATCAGAGTTCTACTCATTGATGATGAAGAGACCTTGGTTGAGTATCTCTCGAAGCGTCTTTTGAGGGAAGGATACGAGGTGAAAGCCACTTTTTCCGGCGAGGAAGCCACTGAAGCGGCCAGTAATGATGATTTCGATGTGGCCGTCGTTGACCTCAAATTGCCGGGCATGGATGGGGTCGAGACCCAGAAGAGGCTCAAGAAAATCCAACCCTTTCTCCAGTGCATTGTTCTCACCGGTCATGGGACCATCGATTCAGCCCTGGAAAGTGGAAAGGAAGAAGCCTTTAAGTATCTGCTCAAGCCCACTGAATATGATAATCTGGTTGAGATCATCAGTGAGGCTTACGAGCGCAAAGTGCAGTTGCAGAATGCCAGATTCAAAGACGAAGTGGAAGAAATCTACCGCTCAGGTCTCGGGGCCAGGGGTATTAAAAAGGCCATGAATAAATTACGAAAGATTTATGGAATCTCCTGACACACGCCAGGCAAAACTGAAAAAAGCATCTACGAATATTTTTTTACCACCAAACCACCCGGCAAGGGCCCGGGCCCGGGCCTTCCCATCAGCCGCAACATCATTAAGAATTTAGGGGGGGGAGCCTTCCGCTTGAAAGTGGAGCGGGAGAAGGCACGGCTTTTACGATCCGATTACCGGTTTTTTGAGGGGACGGGTGATTTTTCCACTTGACATTAAAAATATATTTATTTATAGGTTGGCACCACACAGAGATAGGATAAGATTTACATCAGATTTATTTCGATTAATTATAGATCGAGGAGGTGGCATTGGGAAGCTGACTCGGTGTACGGAGCAGCAATGGTTTCTGTCTTTGAATAACAGAAAAGATGCTCGTCGCTAGACTGCCCTAGTTTTTAACCCTACTGTCTGACCACAATCCAAGTGCGTAAAGCCTTCAATTTTCGCAAGCACGTCAACAAGCACATCAAATGGACTGAAGATATTGCCATTGTATCGCAGCTTGGTTTGACGATGGCGGGGTCGATTCTGTTTTGCTTTGTTATCGGCTATTATCTTGATAAATGGCTTGGCACGAAAGGCCTATTTATCACGCTGTTTATTTTGCTGGGGATTCTGGGAGGCGGTTATACTGTTTACCGGCAGGTAATGGAGGTGACCAACAAGGGTGGAGATGGCAAATCAGAAAGGGGAGGTTAATCGATTTCAGGGAAGAATCTGTTTATGGGCTATGACATACGCCCTTGCACTGGCTTTCGTTTTTCTCTTTTTCCATGAGAAGGCTGTTGCTAAAGGGGTTGTGTTGGGCACCTGTTTCAGCATCATTAACTTTTTTCTTATGGGAAAATCTATTTATATGGTATTAGGGCGGTCACGCGCAAAAGCTAACGCGATGGGGTTTATGTCAATTCTTTCGAGATATTTCTTTTTGGCAATACCCCTGATAATAGGAATAAAATATGCTTCGTTCAATTTTGTTGCGGTGGTAGTTGGTGTTTTTGCAGTACAGATAGTGATATTGGTTGACCATATTGTAGTCAGCCCAACTTTGAGTAAAAGATAGCTTTTTGTTATCGGCTGAGCTACCCCACGATAAGGAAAAAAATGGAAGACATTACTCACGTACCTCAACTTGTACTACAGTTATTCGGATTTGACTTGGTTTTTAATACTTATACAATCCTTATGACGTGGATCGTTATGGCTGCTTTGATCATCTTTGCATTTTTAGCCACTAAGAAGATAGCTTTCGTGCCCAATCTCTTTCAGGTCGTAGGTGAGATGTTTGTATCTACCTTTTACGGACTTACTCGAGACGCATTGGACGATGAACTTGCCAAGAAATATTTCCCTGTTATCTGCAGCCTCTTTATGTTCCTTGTATTGTCCAACTGGCTGGGCACCTTTCCGAAATTAGAAGAACCTACAAAAGACCTTAACACACCTCTTGGACTGGGGATAATGGGTTTTTTTATTGCTCACTATGCGGGTATTAAAGCCAAAGGATTCAAAAAGTACGCCAAAGAATATTGCGAACCCATGTTTTTTATGGCGCCTCTGAATATTATCGGTGAATTGTCTAAGGTCGTATCTATTTCTTTTCGTTTGTACGGAAATATGGTGGGTGGCGCTATAATTATCCTGGTTGTCTCCCATTTGATTTATAGTCTGATTCTTCCACCGTTTCTGATGTGTTTTTTCAATCTCTTTATTGGAACTATCCAGGCCTTTGTGTTCACTATGTTAACACTGGTCTACATCTCCGTTCAGGTCAAATAATTATGCCTTTTGATACTCAGACAATCGTAAGCATCGCTTCCTACGGGGGAGCTGGAGTATGTATGGGTTTAGGGGCCATTGGCGCAGCCTTGGGCGTTGGTTACACCGGTGGCTTGGCCAATGAAGCCCTTTCTCAAAAGCCTCAAGCTTCAGGTACTATCGTGAAGAATATGCTCATTGGTCAGGCGATAGCCGAGTCGGCCGCCATTTTTGCCCTGGTTGTTGCGGTTCTTCTCATTTATCTTTCTCCGCCTGTGACCAGCCTGCTCACTGCTTCCACATTGGGAGCCGCAGGCCTTTGCATGGGATTTGGGGCGATAGGCTCGGGAATTGGATCAGGATTTCCAGCCGGTGAGGTATGCCTTGCTATAGTCAGGCAACCAGCTATTACAGGTCGCCTGACAACCAACATGCTCATCGGTTCAGCAGTATGCCAAACGCCGGCTATTTTCGCGATGGTTGTAGCCCTGATGCTCATGTTCTTGGACGTAAATAGCCTGCCAGTAAATCCTACCTGGGCGGCGTTGGTTGGAGCAGGTCTCAGCACTGGCCTGGCAGCCATTGGTTCCGGACTCGGAGGAGGTTTGGCCGGCGGAGCAAGCGTTTCTGGGATCGCCAGGCAACCGGAAACTTTTGGTAAGGTTACCACCATAATGCTGGTGGGACAGGCAGTTTCACAAACGCCTGCGATCTTCGGGCTCCTCGTCAGCTTTATCCTGATGTTCAAGGTCTTTCCTGAGACCACCTCCATTGCAGCGCCCATGGCCCTGCTCGGCGCCGGCATCAGTATGGGTTTTGGCGGCATCGGGCCTGGGGTTGGGAACGGCTTTACTGCCCAGAGTGCGGTAAAATGGGTTGCCAGAAACGTGGAAGCCAGTGGGATATTGACGCGAGTAATGCTGGTAGGACAGGCAGTATCTCAATCCACGGCCATTTACGCCATGGTCGTGAGCTTAGTGCTTATTTTTGTTGTATAGAACACATTTTTTATAAGAGAAAGTTGATGCAGCAGCAAAAAGACGCAAAAGTCACAAGAAATAAAATTGACATGCAATAAAATTTGAGGTTTATGAACTATAAAAAATTAATCCCATACTTTTTGCGAGACTATCAAAGTTAAGGAGGAGAAAATGGCAATTGAAGGTGCAGAATTAATTAAGGCAGCGGCGTTCATAGGGGCGGGGCTTTCCATGGGACTAGGCGCTATTGGCCCGGGGGTTGGTGAAGGTTTTGTGGGCGGCAAGGCCTGCGAAGCGATCGGTAGAAAACCAGAAGAGGCTGGGCTATTAACGCGAACCATGCTTGTTGCCCAGGCGGTTTCAGAATCAACGGGCATTTACTCGCTCGTGGTGGCATTACTTCTCCTCTTTGTTGTTTAAGCGGTATTAGATAATGATAAGCATCAATGCAACCTTAGTCATTCAAGTGATCCACTTTCTTATCTTGGTCTATATACTGAATCGCTTCATGTTCCGGCCTATTTTGAAACTTATAGATGAGAGAGATGGGCATATTGAGAAAACAGAAAAGGGAGCGGATGAAGCCCTGGACAAGACTGAAGTGCTGAAAGAGCGCTTCGTGTCGAAAGTGCATCGGGCAAGGAGCGATGCCACTCAAGAGCGGGCCGAACTGAGGGAGTCGGGTGTTGCAGAAACAAAGGAATTGCTAGGGCGTTTCAAGAAAGAAACAACAGTAATAAGGGCGGAAACGGACAAAGAGGCGGAAAAGGAAATAGAGATGGCGCGCCCGTTGATGCATGATCAGGTAATCGTCCTGGCCGAAGGTATAATTGAGAAAATGCTCGGGAGGAGGCTTGAGGTTGAATCTGAGAATTAACAAACCTGTTTTTGCGGGGATAACGCTATTGATTGGAGTGTGCTGGCTTTTTGCCCCTGATGCTGAAGTTCTCGCTGCCGGTGAATTGAGCTCCGGCAGAAGGCTGTGGGATAATATCCTTTTGTTCACTAATTTTGGAATCTTGGTTTTCCTTTTCATCAAATACGGCAGAAAGCCGCTTTTGGATTATCTACGCGGTGCCCGGAAAGATGTTGCGTCTGACCTGAATGAAGTCGAGGCTCGACTCAACCATGCAACGTCCCTTAAAGATGCTGAATTAGACAAACTAAGTAATATCCAGGAACATATTGATATAGTTAGAGCAAATATCCTTGATCTGGGGAGGCGTGAAAAAGAAAAGATTATTGAAGAGGGTAAAATAGCGGCTGAAAATATGATTGAAAGTGCAAAAAATTATGCACAATTCAGGATTCAGAAAGCCAAGAAAGTTGTGGCGGATGAAATGATAGACCGCGCATTTTCAACCGTTGAAAAAGTATTGGTGAAAAAGTTTTCACCAAAAGACAACGAAAATGTAGTAAATCAATTCCTGAACGACTTGAAAACCACCAAACAACATCTGAGTTAGGACGTCCTGCGACACTGTACTTGGCCTATATAGGAAATAGGCCGGATCAGACCCCACACGCCAGCGGCTTGATCGGCAGTGATTCGCCGGAAAACAAGGGAGCTGGAATAGGGGGCTTGTTTAACTTGGGTGGCCTGCTGAATCATTCACAAAGAGATCTTCAAATCCTTTTTTCCATTAGAAGAGTTGACTATTATTGCTTGTTTAATGTTCTTGTGATACTTTGGGCCATGGGTCCAAGAATAATGCGCAAGGTGAAAGAATGATTGGAACTTTGCTGGGTTCAAATATCGCCATCGTTGGAGGTGGGAGGATCTGCAAGACAATTCTGCAGACGCTGTCAAGCGAGAATTTTAGACAGAAAAGCTTCACTATATCAGGGGTGGCGGATATAGATGACCAGGCTGTGGGTCTAAAATATGCCAAACAACTCGGGATTTTTACGACTAGTGACTATAAGAGGCTGTTCAAACTAAGGAATCTCCATTCAATAATAGAGTTGACCAAGGATGACGACCTCAGCGGAGACATAAGAAGATCCGCACCCCCCGGAATCAGATTTTTCGATCATTTTGAGGCCCGGTCGGTATTAGATTATCTGCAAATCGAAGGGGAAAAGACATCGGTCTTAAGGGAAATACGGCACAGTCAAAACAACATTGAAAAAATTGAAGAATTATTTGGGCAGTTTTGTGATTTTTTCCTGAGAATTTCCAAGGAGAGAAATGAGTATTCTCAGCGAATACGCACAGAACTATCAGCTCGGGAAAGGGCCATCTCCCAGGTAGTCGAGGGAAGTACTATCCCGACGTTTGTCATAGACAAAGATCATATTGTTACCCATTGGAACAAGGCGTGTGAAAATCTGACCGGCTATCCCGCCCACAAGATAGTCGGGACCCATAAACATTGGCAACCTTTCAGACCGGAAGAACGCCCTATTATGGCGGATCTTGTGCTGAATGGAATGAAAGAGCAGGAAGCCTGGAAGTATTATGGCACTATGTGGAATAAATCCTCTTTGATTGAAGGGGCCTTTGAGGCCGAGGAATTTTTCCCCCATCTTGGAGAAGAGGGCAAATGGCTTTTTTTCACTGCTGCCCCTATTAAATCTCCTGATGGGGAAATAGTCGGAGCCATTGAAACCCTTTGGGATAGAACTGTAGAAAAAAAGGCTGAAGAAGAGCAGGGACGTCATATAAGAGAACTTGCCACACTTTGTTCAATATATGGGGCACTGAATGCGCCACTGGATCTTTCGGATAGAATAAATTCCGCTATTCAGGAAACGAACGATATTCTGGAAACAGATGGGATTTGCATCTTTCTCCCCGAAGGTAACGGCAATTATCAACTCAAATACAATTACGGGTGCCCTGAAACACTTCTTCAAACATATGGGGTTGCCCATGAGGATCGTGTGTTTTCTCGTGTTGCCCAAAGCGGTAAACTTACGATCTTGGAGGATCTGGAGCATTGTGATGACAAAGGACTCAGATCTTTGGGAATTGAAGGATTAAAGGCGGCAGCTTACGTACCTATCATTGCCAAAGATGGGAAGACCTTGGGTATCATCATGGCGGGGAGCAAAAAACCGGAGCACCTTGCCCTTGAGGAAAGACACATTCTAGAATTGCTGGCAAACAGAATCGGTTCAGCCATGGAGAACTCCATGCTCCAGGAAGAGTTGCGAAGGGACGCGAAATTCCAGGCCCGGCTTATCGAAAATTCTACCAATGGTATTGTGGCAACAGATGAAAAATGGCGAATTGTTATTTTTAATCGGGAAGCGGAGGGGCTATTCGGCTATTCCAGCGATGAAGTTATCAAGAAGCTTGATGCCAGGACTCTTTATTCTCCACAAATAGTAGAGACCATCAAAGAGAGATACAACAAAAATCGCACCGATGGAGAAGATCCATGGAAAGAGACCTCCATCGTGCTAAGGGATGGGAAAACCATTCCCGTGAGATTCTCGGGAACTTTGCTTCACGAAAATAGAAAGGTAATGGGCAGCGTCGCCTTTTTTCAGGATCTCAGAGAAATAAAACGACTGGAAAATGAACTTGTCCGATCTGAACGTTTAGCGGCTATTGGTCAAACAGTAGCGGGCACGGCCCATGACATCAAAAACATCCTTCATGGATTCAAAGGAGGGGGCTATTTGATAAATGCGGGACTTGACAAAAATGACACCCATAAGTTAGAAGACGGATGGCGGATGATACAGAGAAACATCAGCCGAACATCCGACCTGGTGCTGGATTTGCTGTCCTACTCCAAAGAAAGAGAACCTGAATATGAAACCTGTTTCCCTAATGATATTGTGGATGAAGTATGTGGGCTTTTTGCAGAGGTGGGGCGTGAGAATATGATCGAAATCCAAAAAGATTTTCCCTTGCCCATTGGTGAGGTGAAGATGGATCCCCGGACGATACACCGAGCCCTTTCAAACTTGATTTCCAATGCAATTGACGCCTGCATTTCTGACGAAAATCCTGATAAACAGCACCAAATCAACGTGACAGTAGCCCCTGATAATAACAATATCGTCCGATTTGAGGTACAGGACAACGGCTCCGGCATCAGTGAAGAGGTGAAAGGGAAGTTATTTAACACTTTTTTTAGCACAAAAGGGAGCGACGGAACCGGTTTGGGACTACTTGTCACTAAAAAACTCGTGGAAGAACATCACGGAATAATAGACGTAACATCCCAGCTGGGAAAAGGGTCGGTTTTTACCATCCGGTTGCCGTTTGAAACTGGAAACAAAGAATGATCAAGTAGTCGTCCAGATGATGCTGAAATTTAGGAAAAACTTTGGGAGGAGATGATAATGGGCAAAAAAGTGCTTGTTGTGGATGACGACGCTGATATCAGGATGCTTAATAAGGGTATTGTTGAGGAAAGTGGTTATACGTCCATTGAGGCTGCGGATGGGGTAGAAGGCCTTGAAATGGCAAAAAAAGAGAATCCTGATCTGATTATCCTTGATGTCCTGATGCCTAAACAGAGTGGGGTGAGGATGTATCGCGAATTAGTAACCGACAAATCGTTGAAGCATATCCCAATTATTCTCTTTTCAGGAATAGCAAAGAGTACTTTTCTGCGCTCCCAAAAAGCCCTGACCCAATTCGGTGGTGAGAAGGTTCCTGAACCAGAAGTCTATTTGGAAAAACCGATTGAACCCGAAGAGCTGGCCAACAGGATTAAAGAAGCTTTGGGTTGATTCCCCGATCCCAAGGCCCCGCCTCCCGTCAAAAACCGAGATTCGGCAGTGAATGGGGGTAGAGGGTGAAGAATCACTCG
Organism: uncultured Desulfobacteraceae bacterium; assembly: GCA_964588535.1. Lineage (GTDB taxonomy): Bacteria > Desulfobacterota > DSM-4660 > Desulfatiglandales > Desulfatiglandaceae > NaphS2. The sequence goes on along the minus strand of CAZPQA010000067.1, from coordinate 8,387 downwards.
TTTTCAGGACCGATTAATCAGATCCAGAGCCAAAATTATTTGATCAAATCGGTAAATTACTTTATCATAGACACCTAAGATCCAATAGAAAGATTCAACAGGAGGATTTCATGGCGGTAATAACCATTTCCAGGCAATTTGGTACGGGTGGAAAAGCCTTAGGTATGATGATCGCTGATGAATTGGGTTACGACTTTGCTGATAATGATGTTATCCAAAGGCTCGCCAAAGAGGCCAACGTATCCGCAAAATGGATAAGATCATTTGAAAAGGAAGCAGGCAGTAACTTATCAAGATTTATATCAAAAATGGTTTCAAAGCGTTGGTTGGATCGCGTACTGTCGGATGAACGTGGATATCTTGATGAACAAATATATTTGGACTACATGGTCCTGATCATTGCTCAAATTGCCGATGAGGGTAATGTCGTTATCCTGGGCAGGGGCAGCCAGTATATTCTGGATGATCACCCTGATGCCTTCCATATTTTTATGATTGATGAATTCGAAAACCGAGTCAAATTTAAGATGAAACATCATGATATGATGGAAGGGCCCGCTACTCAGCTTGTGAAAAATGAAGATAAACGACGGAAACAACTGTACCAGAATTTAATGAAAAAGGATTTCAATGACCCTGCACTCTACCATTTAGCGTTGAATATGGGGAAGATTGACCTGCAAAGCGCCTTAAAAATTGTACATACCATGGTCGCCAATAAAACCTTTCCGAAAGAGTCGTTTGCCACGAGCGAAAAATCCGACATTCGAGTTCTGCTGGTTGATGATGAAGAAACCCTTATTGAATATGTCTCAAAACGCCTTTTAAGGGAAGGATACTCGGTGAAGGCTACATTTTCAGGCGAGGAAGCCATTGAGGCGGCCAATAGTGATGATTTTGATGTGGCCGTTGTGGACCTCAAAATGCCGGGCATGGACGGCGTCAAGACCCAGAAGAGACTGAAGCAGATCCAGCCTTTTCTCCAGAGCATCATCCTGACCGGACACGGAACCATCGATTCGGCTATGGAAAGCGGCCGGGAACATGCCTTTAAATATTTGCTTAAGCCCATTGAATACGAGAACCTGCTGGAGACCATCAATGAGGCCTATGAGACCAAAATGGAGTTGCAAAATGCTAAATTCAGAGAAGAAGTGGAAGAAATCTACCGCTCAGGTCTCGGGGCCAGGGGTATTAAAAAGGCCATGAATAAATTACGAAACATTTATGGGATCTCCTGAGACAGTCCAGGCAAAACTGAAAAAAGCAACCCGGGCCCTTTCTGAGCAAGAGGAGGCGCTTCATCGGGCCAGGGACCATCTGGAAAATGTTCTGGAAAATTCAAGGGACATGATTTTCAGGACAGATTCGGACGGTGTACCGGTTTCTTTCAGCAAAGGGGGAGAATCGGCGCTGGGTTATACCCTGGACGACCTGTCCGGCCGGAAAATGAAAGATCTGGCTGAGGATCCCCATGATTTTGAGAGCCTGGCGGTTCAATGCTTGAAAAAGAAGGAAGCTGTCCGTGACGAAATTTCTTTTCGACACAAAACCGGCCGCATCGTCTATTGTCGAGTGATCCTGTCGCCTTTAACCAACACCCGTGGAAAGGTCATCGGCATGGCGGGTGTATGCCACGACGTGACCACCTGGAAGAAGTTCAAGGAAGACCTCATCCGGGTGGACCGTCTGGCAGAGGTGGGGCGTATCGCTTCCGGAATCGTTCATGAACTTAACAATCCCGTGGCCGTGATCGGCGAGATTTCCGGCTGGGTCGGGTCGGTGGCGAGCGATGCCGAAGGACTGAATGAGGGAGACCGTGAAGAAATAAAGACCTCGGTTCGGCATATCGGCGAACAGACCCAACGGTGCCGGAATATTACCCACCAACTGTTGAGTTTTGTCCGTGAATCAAAACTGGCCACGTCATCCCTGGATGCCCATGAACTTCTGAAAGATACGGTTAGTCTGCTGACCCCTGAATTGAAATTTACAGATGTTGAAATTGTTTATAATTTCGTGGAAGGCCCTGTTTTTATCAATTCCGACAAGCAATTGCTGGAACAGGTTTTCGTGAATTTCATATCCAACGCTGTTTATGCCGTAAAAGAGAAGGGGGAAAAACGGGGCCGGATTACGCTGGAAACGTTTTTGGATGACGCCGGAGGTTCCCCCATGGTGGAAATCAACATTTCCGACACGGGTGTCGGCATTTCCAGAAAAGACCAGAAAAGCATCTACGAATATTTTTATACCACCAAACCACCCGGCAAGGGGACGGGCCTGGGTCTTCCCATCAGCCGCAATATCATCAAAAATTTAGGGGGGAGTCTTTCGCTTGAAAGTGAACCGGGAGAAGGGACCACTTTTACGGTCCGATTACCGGTTTCATAACATTCCACATCAGCCCGACAGCATTGTATTGTTACCTTGTTAATTTTGACCGTACTCTAAAATATAGAAGGAAAGGGGTCATTTTTTGAAGGAACATTCGGCAGAAGTGAGAACTGTCCATCCTGCAAACCCGCCCGGCAACAGCCTCGGCGGCCCATCCAGGCGTTCCGCCTCACGACCTATTCTTTCACGTATACTGACCTTTATTGCTCTGTTGTGCCTCTGGGTGATTCTTTCAGGAAAATTTGATTGGTTTCACATGGGCCTTGGACTTATTTCCTGTGTCCTCGTAACTGTTTTCTCCGGTGATCTTCTGTTCCCCGAATCAAAATCCGGAGGGCTGTTCCGGCGATTCAAACATGTGATTGGCTATGTTCCCTGGCTCTTGTATCAGGTGGTTGTGGCGAACTTCCATGTCCTGTATCTGGTGTTTCATCCCCGAATGATGGAGTTGATCGACCCGCAGATTATTCGGTTTGACAGCACGCTTAAAAAAGAGCTTTCCCTTGTGACCTTTGCCAACTCCATTACCCTCACCCCGGGTACCATCACCATGTATGTTTCAGTGAACGGCACCTTCCAGGTGCATGCCATTGACAAAAAATCCGGAGAGCCCCTGCCAGGGGAAATGGAAAAAAGGGTCGCTAGGGCCTTTGAGGACGAATGATGTCGGATGTTTTTCTATATACGGGGCTTTTTTTGTGTCTCCTGATGGTCGCTTCACTGTACCGGGCGGTTTTCGGTCCCACGGTTCTGGACCGCTTGATCGGCGTCAATGCCATCGGCAGCAAGACCGTTATCCTCCTCCTTCTGATCGGACTGATTTATGAACGTCTGGACATGTTTGTGGATATCGCCCTGGCTTATGCGCTGCTCAACTTTGTGGCGGTCCTGGCGGCATCCAGGTATTTCCAGAAAAGAAAAGGGTTGTATGAGGAACCGCCCTATAAATAGTGGGGTCAGCGGTTGGATGTTAAAATAGCTTTTCAATAGGGTTGAGGGTGGGTGTTTTATGGATATTATCGTGATCTTTCTACTCATTTGCGGTCTGGTGTTTTTCACCGGGGGTGCCGTGGGAATCCTTCGTTTTCCCGATTTTTATACCCGGCTGCATCCGGCCGGCAAGATGGATACTCTGGGATCTTTTCTCATGGTGCTGGCTGTGGCCCTTTTCAACCTGCACGAATTTTCATTGGCGGCCGTTCTCACAAGCCTTAAAATACTCTTGATTGTGCTATTTGTTTTTATTCTGAATCCCACCGCTACCCATGCCATTGTGGATGCGGGTTTCAGGGCGGGAATGAGGCCCTGGACAAAAAAGGACAAGGGGAAATAAATCATGATCTGGGAACTGGACCTGGCCATTCTGATTTTGGTGATAGTTGCGGCCATTGGCGCCATACAGGTGAAAGACCTGCTTGGCTGTGCCATTTTGTTCGGTGCATACAGCTTTCTCATGTGCTTGCTCTGGGCCATCATGGGGGCGGTGGATGTGGCATTTACCGAGGCATCGGTTGGGGCGGGTGTCAGCTCCGTTTTTTTTGTGGCAGCGGTATTTCGAACCACCCGGAGGACAAAGGATTGAAGGCGATCAGTTTGATCATCGTTGTTCTGACAGGGGGGCTTTTGCTCTATGCTACCCAGGACTTTCCATCCTGGGGTGATCCCGCGTCGCCTGCCAGCACCCATATTGCCACCTACCATCTGACCAAAGCCTTTGAGGAGACTTCCGTTCCCAACGTGGTAACGGCGGTGTTGGCCGATTACCGTAGTTTTGACACCATGTTTGAAACCGGCGTCATCCTTTGCGCGGGCCTGGGATGTTTTGTCCTGTTAAGGCTGTTCAGGAATCGGGACGAAGACAGCTATTATCGACACGTGGCCACCGGTATCACCCTGCACATCAAACGCGGTAATATCCCGGACGTTTCCAGTGAATTTGAACGGATCGACACCTTGTGGACCCCGTACGATTTGATTGTCAAAGCGGTTTGCAGGATTCTGGCGCCTTTTGTTCAACTTTTCGGGCTCTATGTGATCGCCCATGGGCATCACAGTCCCGGTGGTGGGTTTCAGGGGGGTGTGATTTTAGGGGCCAGCGTGATCCTTATCGCCATTAGCCATGATATGCGTACAGCCATCGGGCGCGTCAGTGAAAAGACCATCCATATCCTCATGGCCCTGGGCGTGCTCCTCTATTCGGGCATCGGCGCCCTGTGTATGCTTCTGGGGACGAATTTTCTCGATTACGGAAGCTTGAGCAGGATTCTTTTTACCAGTGAAATCGAGGCCCGGTCCCTGGGTATCCTGGGGGTCGAAGTGGGCGTGGGCATTACGGTCATGGCGGTCATGATTTCCATCTATAACAACTTGAGCTCGGAAGGTAGACAGGATGAGGGATTATAGAAAATGAGCGATCTGGTGTTGGCCATTGTGGGCAAGTACAATTACTGGCTCTGTATTCTTCTGATGATGATCGGCCTTTACGCCATGATTGCCAAGAAAAACCTCATTAAGAAGCTGGTGGGGATGAATATTTTTCAAACCTCCATTATCCTTTTTTATGTGTCCATCGGCTGCAAAAAAGGGGCCACAATCCCTATTCTGGAGCACCGGGCCGATCATAGCGTATTGGTGGATGCCGCCCACTATATCAACCCACTGCCCCACGTGCTCATGCTGACGGCAATTGTGGTCTCTGTGTCCACCTTCGGGGTGGCCCTGGCCCTGGCCATTAGGGTCTACCGGAAGCACAAAACCCTTGAAGAAGACGAAATACTCATGCAGTTGAGGTCCGAATGACCGACCACTATCCCTCATTGATTGTTATCCTGCCGCTTTTGTTTGCCCTTGTGGTCAGCGGGGCGGCCTGGGTTAAGAAAGCACTCTGCTTTCCCCTGTCCGTGGTGGGAATGGGACTCTCGGCGTTGTTTTCAGTGTGTCTTCTGATCCAGGTTGCTGCAACCGGCCTAATGGAATACCGGTTTGGGGGATGGGAGACGCCGTGGGGAATCGGTTATCACGTAGATTATTTAAACGCGCTGGTGGTGATGGTTGTCACGGTTTTGGCCTTTATCAACCTCATTGCCACCCGGAAGAACGTGGCCGACGAGACGCCCGAGAAAGCGGGGGCTTTCTACAGCCTGTATCTGCTTTTCATTGTGGGGCTCACGGGTATTCTGCTCACCGGCGACCTGTTCAATCTCTATGTGCTCCTGGAGGTTGCGTCCCTCACCAGTTATGCCCTTATCGGCATGGGAAAAGGGCGTGCGCCCATTTCCGCCCTGAATTACCTCTTTGTGGGCACCGTGGGGGGATGTTTCTACCTGCTGGGGGTGGGCTACCTGTATATCATGACCGGATCGCTCAATATGGTGGATGTGGCGACCCTGCTGCCCCAAATGTATCACAGCAGTGCCATTGTCATGGCCTTCGTCTTCTGTATGGTGGGGGTGGGCATCAAAATGGCATTTTTCCCCCTGCACATGTGGCTTCCCAATGCCTACGGCTTTGCACCTACGGCCGCCGGTAGTCTCATTGCCCCCCTCATGACCAAGGTGATGATCTATGTACTCATCCGGCTCATCCTTACCGTCTTCTCAGTTGATTTTGCCTTTGTAATCCTGAAAATGGGAGATCCAATGGTGTGGTTGTCGAGCCTGGCCATTGTGGCGGGCGCCGTGTTTGCCCTGGCCCAGAAAAACCTGAAACGGATGTTCTGTTATATTATCGTTTCTGAAATTGGATATATGATGGGCGGTGCCTGGCTCGGTAACAATGCCGGCATGACCGGGGCCATCCTTCACATTTTTAATGATGCCATAATGACCCTGTGCCTATTTCTCTGCGCCGGCAGTATTTATTATCGCGTTCGCGGGCTGGAGCTGGATCAGTTGAAAGGGCTGTTTACTAAAATGCCGGTGACCATGGCCTGTTTGGTGGCGGGTGCTTTGAGCATCATCGGTGTGCCGCCCACCTGTGGGTTTTTCAGCAAATGGTACCTCATATCGGGTGGCCTGGAAGCCGGGCATTACGGGTTTGTGGCGGCGTTGCTGTTCAGCAGTCTGGTAAACGTCGTCCTTTTTTTCAGGGTGATTGAGATCAGTTACTATGGCGATTTTGAGGATCATCACGGACATGGTTCATCCGGGGAAGCTGTAATGGAGGCACCCGCCAGCATGCTGGTTTCCCTGCTCATTGTCTCCATCGGTTTGATTGTGGTGGGACTCTACACGGGAGGCATTGTGAACCATCTTATTAATCCCATTTTACTGAAACAGGGCTTTTAGGCTGATTAATGGAAACCATTCAATCCATAAAACCACTGATCGCGGTTCTGGTGTCCATTTGCGTGGTTCCGCTCCTGGTCTTGTGCAAAAAGCCCAATATTCGGGAAGGCTGGACCTTTGCCGCGGCAGCCGTGAAACTTCTGCTGGTTCTTTCCATGTTGCCCGTAATTCTTGCGGGCAACCAGATCGTCTATACCCTGGTTGAAGTGGTCCCGGGGGTGGCCATCAAATTCCGGGTGGATGCACTGGGGCTTCTGTTCGCCTGTGTGGCGGCATCCCTCTGGATTGTGACCAGCATCTATTCCATGGGTTACATGCGGGGGCTTAAGGAACACAGCCAGACACGATATTTTGTTTTTTTTGCCCTGGCCCTGTCCGCCACCATCGGCGTGGCGTTTTCGGCCAATCTGCTGACCCTTTATCTCTTCTACGAAATGCTTTCCCTGGCCACGTACCCGCTGGTGACTCACCACCAGGATCGGGAAGCACGGGCCTCGGGCCGAAAATACCTCACCTACATTCTGGGGACTTCCATCGGGTTGGTTCTGCCCGCCATGCTGGTCTGTTATCATTTGACCGGTACCCTTGAATTTTCAAACCAGGGTTTCCTGGCCGGCGCCTGCAACCAGGGGCTTGCGGGGGTTCTGCTGGTTTTTTTCATCTTCGGGTTTGCCAAGGCGGGTATCATGCCCTTTCACGGATGGCTGCCGGCCGCCATGGTGGCCCCGACACCCGTGAGTGCGCTTCTGCATGCGGTGGCCGTTGTGAAAGTGGGCGTATTCAGCATCGTCCGCATTATCACCGGGGTATTCGGTACGGAACTGTTGAGTCAGTTCAATCTGGGGGTCATGATCTGTACCATTGCATCGGTGACCATTATTGTGGCATCACTTATCGCCCTCAGTCAGGATAACCTCAAACGGATGTTGGCTTTTTCCACCATCGGCCAATTGTCGTATATTATTCTGGGGGTAGGCCTCTTGTCCCCCAAAGGAATCACCGGCGGCATGCTCCATATTGCCATGCACGCCTTTGGGAAGATTACCCTGTTTTTCTGTGCCGGCGCCATTTTCGTGGCCACGGGGAAGAGAAACATCAGTGAGATGGTGGGTATCGGCAGGCGAATGCCCTGGACCATGGGGGCCTTTTTTGTGGGTTCCCTGAGTATCATCGGGCTTCCGCCCACCGGAGGCTTCATCAGCAAGTGGTACCTGGTGCTGGGGACATTGGAAGCTAACCAGATGACGTTTCTGTTCGTGCTTCTCGGAAGCTCCCTGCTCAATGCCGCTTATTTCATGCCGGTGGTTTACCGGGCTTTTTTTCCGCCGCCGGGGACAGCCATGTTTGAAAACAGGGTTCAGGAAGCGCCCATATTCTGTATGTCGCCCCCGGTAATTACCGCTTTTATCTCGGTGATCTTGTTCTTTTATCCCGAGCCCTTTTTCAGGTTGGCGTCAATGGCGGTTCGGTTTATTGGGGGAAATTAGGAGCGTTTAAATGAATGAAGAACATAAAGAGATTATGGAACTGAGCCATGAACCGGTGCCGGGATACAGAAAGGCCTTTTTTATTTCCATTACGGTGGGTTCTCTGTATCTGGCGTTGATCCTTTTGAATACGCTGTTTTAGAGTGTGGGGAAATGAACCCGATTTTGGGTAGGGGCAGGTCTTGTGCTTGCCCGTTGAAAGGGCAGGCACAAGACC
>CAZPQA010000066.1:0-18585 GCA_964588535.1 uncultured Desulfobacteraceae bacterium | reverse complement strand
CTTGAGAAATCGTCCCTTTTTAAGACCACGACCATCAGTTCCGCCAATCTGGATCGGGGGAAGAGCAGGGTTTTGTTTGAAATTAAGCTGGGACGATGATTTTAAGGTTTCGAGTTTGAAGTTTCAAGTTTAAGGTTTCGAGTTTAAAGTTTGGGGCGCGGTAGACAATGCAGTTAGGGAAACGAGAAAAACTTTTTGTCCGGCTGGCCGTTTTAGCGGTAGCAGCCTTCTGTCTTCTTCAATTCGGGGTCTTTCCCGTGTTAGCGGATCGTAAACGCCTGCAAAAGAGCATCGACACAAAGGAGAAGGGCCTGGTAGAAATGGTTCGGCTCTCTCAGGAATATGCGGTCCTCAAAGAGCGATCCCATACCGCTGAAAATGTCATCCAGAAAAGGCCGCCTGGATTCACACTTTTCTCATTCCTTGAAAAGGCCGCAGGCAAAGCCGGGGTTAAACGCCATATCAAATACATGAAACCCTCCTCGGCAAAGGGTGAGGGCGGGTGGAAAGAGACCATGGTGGAAATGAAACTGGACAAGATTTCCCTTAAGCGGCTCATGGATTATTTGTATCGGATCGAATTATCCAAAAAGGCCATTGAAATTAAGCGATGCGCCGTAACGGAGAACAAAGGACGAAAAGGCACACTGGATGTGGTCCTCCAGGTGGTCACTTTTGAGGCCCCATGAAAACAGGGTTAAAATATGCAGGCTACGCGCTTTACGCTATTTCTGTGGCGGTGGTGCTCCTTTATGTCCGCTTCCCGTCAGAGACATTTCAATCGTACCTGGTGCAAGTGGCCGGCCGGATGGACCCACAGGTTATTTTTTCCACCCGATCGCTTGATCCGTCGTTTCCACCCGGATTGCGGCTGCAGGAACCGGTCTTTTCCCTGAAACAACGCCCCAAAACCGCTTTTTTTAAGGCGCAGGAGTTGTCTGTCAATCCCGGTATGGGATCACTTATTCTGGGAAACACCACCTGGTTTTTTGATGCCCGTGCCTATGGCGGTATCATTAACGGCCATATTCTCTCGGGTGAGGACGGTGAAATAGACGGCTTTTCCCTCTCCCTTGAAAAGGTGCGCATCCATGAATACGCGTTTCTGCCCCAATTCGGGATGGGTGATTTGGGTGGAACCCTCAAAGGAAACATCACATACAAGGGCCCGCCGGATCGGATCGTATTGGGGGACGGGGCCGGGGATATTCATATTTCAGAAGGAAAGATAGATCTTTTAAACCCTTTTCTGGGCCTTGAGACCATCCCTTTTGGGAAATTGAACGCACGATTCACCCTTAAGAAGGGGACGGTTAACCTGACCTCGGTCTCCCTTGACGGAAAAGGGTTTCAGGGTTCGGTTTCCGGAACAATCCGTTTGGACCGGATCATGGGCCGCAGCCGGCTTAATTTGAGAGGAACCATCGAACCCATTGAGGCTTTCCTTGGGACCCTGAAAGGGGGTCCGGCCCTGCTGAACCTTTTTCGAGGGGGGAAAAACGGCCTGAGACGGTCCTTCGTCATTCAAGGCACCTTCAGGTCGCCGAAATTCAGGTTTACGTAAAACCTTTTTTGTACGGGCGAATGATGATGCGCCCCTACGTGGAATTATGACCCGATTTTACGAAATTCTGTTCAACCTCATGGCCCTGTTTATTGCCGTCTATATGGGTGTGGATATTTTCTACCGGTTTATGGATGCGCAGCTGTTGACGGTAACATCCCCGGAAACGGCGGCAGGGACCTTCAGAACCGGAACAAAGGAAAAGCAGCCGCCCCCCGCCCATTACGATAAAATCGGCCAGCGGGGTCTGTTGGGCGGGCCCGCCACAGGCCGGGAAGAAAAGGCGGAAGAAATGGGTGCAGAGCAGATCGCCGCTTTGAAACCCACGAGCCTGAACATCGTTTTGCTGGGGACGGTCTCCGGTCCCCAACGGGTTGCCTTTGCCGTCATAGAGGAAAAAGGCAAGAAAAAGCAGGGCCTATACCAGACCGGAGACATGGTCCAGGGGGCCTTGATTAAAAAGGTCCTGAGGGGAAAGGTCATTATCGAAGTTAAGGGAAAAGATGAGATCCTTGAAATGGAACAGGCCAAAACCGGAAAACGAGGCTCCCGAGGGGCCGGCTCCGGGCGACGGGATGATGGATACACCATTACAGTGGGTCACGACGATCTTCAAAAATCCCTTGGCAATATCAATTCGCTGCTGACCCAGGTCCGCATCCGCCCCCTCATCAAGAACGGCAAACCGGACGGATTGGTTCTTTCTCACGTCAAACCGGGGTCCATATTTTCCAAACTGGGCCTCAAGAACGGAGATGTGGTCAAAAAAATAGACAATAAATTGATCAAAAGCCCGGATGACGCTTTTGCCTTCTACAACCGGCTCAAATCCGGCGCCGAGCTTTCCCTGGAAATCAACCGTGGCAGTGAAACGAAAACCCTCAATTACCGATTTGAATAGACCATGTACAAAACCTTTTTCGGATTTAAAGAACATCCCTTCAACCTGACCCCGGATCCCCGGTATCTTTACCTGAGCCACTATCACCGGGAGGCCCTGGATCACCTGCTTTACGGCATTAACCAGCGGAAAGGGTTTATTGCCATCACCGGCGGGGTGGGAACCGGAAAAACCACCCTGTGCCGCGCCCTGCTGGACCACCTGGATGATACCACAAAAAGCGCCCTCATCTTCAGCTCTTTTATCTCCGACATGGAGATCCTCAAATCCATTGCCCACGAGTTCAGTGTAACCCTTCCCGAGGAAACGGATAGCAAAAACGCCCTGCTCGATGCCATCAACCATTTCCTGTTGGGTGTCTTCAGGGAAGGGGGCAATGCGCTCCTGCTGATCGATGAGGCCCAGAATCTTTCGCGAACGGTCCTTGAACAGATTCGAATGCTCTCCAACCTGGAAACGGAAAAGGACAAACTGATCCAGATTGTGCTGGTGGGTCAATCGGAATTAAAAGAGGTTCTTTCAGCCCATTCACTCAGGCAATTGGACGATCGCATCACTGTGCGGTATCATTTGAAGCCCCTGGATCAAAAAGATGTTCAGGGGTATGTGGAACATCGCCTGGCAGTGGCGGGGGGAAAGGGGGACGTGCGTTTTTCCGAGGGAGCCTTCAAGCGGATCTACGCCTATTCCGGAGGCAACCCCAGGCGGATCAATGCGGTCTGCGACCGGGCTCTCCTTCTGGCCTACACCGCTGAAAAGAGAACTGTTTCCGGGAAAATGACGGCCAGGGCGATCCTGGACCTTCGCGGCGGCTTTGACGCGGATGGGGGCCGCCCTCCCGGTTCCGGACAAGGCGCATGGTGGAAATGGGTCCTGCCGGCGGTTCTTTTTTTCATGATCGCTGCCGGCTTTGGCGTATGGACTTTCAGGGACCATCTCTTCATCTCCCGCTCAACCACCCTTCATCCTTCATCCGTCATCCCTCATCCTTCATCCCTTATCCCCAAACCGGCCCCGTCCCTCTTTTTGACGAATAAGCAAAGCATTGCGGGACTGTTTGATCTGGTAGAGGAATCAATATCCCCTGAAGATGATCACGGCAGCATTCAGATGAGCCTGGTGTCATTTCCACTGTCGGTGGAGTATTACACCATGCTGAGAATGCCTTTCAGGATCAACACGCCGGTCAGTATTCACCGTGGACCGCCGGCTTATCTTCTGATCCATCACGTAACGCCCGAAGGCGCCGTCGCACTGGATGCGGACGGCAACACCCGAAACCTCACACGGGATTTCATCCTGGAACACTGGGGTGGTCAAGTAAGTTGGGTATACCCATACGTCGACAACCGCTTTTTTTTGAACCAGGGGATGCAATCACTGGCTGTTCTGGCCCTTCAGGAAATTTTGCAGGGCCTGGGGTACCTGGTAACCCCGAACGGTTTTTTTGACCAGCGGACCTGTGAAGAAGTGAAAAACTTTCAGGATGAATTTGGTCTCAAAGCGGACGGGGTGGTGGGTTCCCGGACCCTGGCCCTTCTGTATCAGATGGCGGATAAACAGCATGAGCTACATCCATGAGGCTTTGAAAAAAGCCCAGGTTGAACGGGACCTGGGAAAAGGGCCCTACAGCGGCATACCGGTGCCCAGGCGGAAAAAATCCTTTTTCACCATCAAAAGGACTCTTTTTCTGACAGCTTCCCTGTTGATGGTTTTGCTTGCTTTTGCGGGCTATTCGTGGTGGGATCAAACGACAGAAGACAGAAGGGGGAAGGATGAAGGCGGAAGGATGAAGGCGGAAAATGGCTCTCCGACATCCGTTATCCTTCATCCTTCATCCTTCATCCTTCATCCTTCGTCTGCTACGCGGAGGCCGGAGGAAAAAAGGGAAAATATCACCGTAAGCTATCAAAAAGCACGGGCGTTTCATCGGGAAGGCCGTATGCCGGAAGCCGGAATATGGTATGAAAAGGTCATTTCCATGGACCCGGGTCACGTTGAGGCACTCAATAATCGGGGCGTGCTGCACCTCCACAAAAAGGAATATTCGGCAGCCCGAAAGTGTTTTGAAAAAGCAACCCGCTTAAAACCCGATTATGTGGATCCCTATTACAACCTGGCCTGCGTTTCAGTGGCCCAGGGGCAACCGGAACAGGGCCTCAGGTATCTGAAAAAGGCCGTTTCCATGAATCCTGCCGTCAGGGAATGGGCGAAGAAAGATCCGGATCTGGATGTGTTGCGGGGTTCCCCCCGGTTCCGGGAGATGGTGGAGGGAAAAGACGAACGTCGAACATTGAACATTGAACGTCCAACGTCCAATAAAAAAACGTCAAATACAGGTACTCCAGCGAAGTAAGTTCGCACTTCCTGGGGTAATTTTGTGTCACTTCGGTGGTTATAAATCATGAACTATCTTGAAAAATTTTGTTTTTTTTGTGTTGTTTGGGTGGGCATCGGGTATTTCTTGACCCCTGCCCCGGTTAAGGGGGCCCGTGTGACGGGAGAAGAGGGTGTGGCCCCTGCTGTTCCGGCACGGGCTGTTCAAAACCAGCCCCCCCCTTCGCCTTCCCCCGTGAAGACCCCGATTCCCACCCGGAAGGAAAAATCCAGGCCGATGCCGGATGAGCCGGAACCCGCTGTGACCATCGATTTCGACCAGGTGGATATTCCCATTTTCATCAAGTTTATCAGCGAACTGACCGGGAAAAATTTTGTCATCGACAAGGGGGTCAGGGGCAAGGTGACCATTATAAGCCCCAACAAGATCAGCGTGGATGAAGCCTACAGGGTTTTTGAATCGGTCCTGGAAGTCCATGGATTTACAACAGTGCCGTCGGGGAACATTATCAAGATCGTTCCCGCGGCCAGCGCCCGCACCATGAGCGTGAAAACCCGACTGAGCCGGGAGGCCCTCGATTCGGAAGACAAGGTGGTCACTCAGCTGATTCCCCTGCGGTATGCAGAGCCGGACGAACTGAAAAAGCTGTTTGCCCCGTTTATCAGCAAGAGCAGTGTCATGGTTTCCTATCCCCCTACCCGAACCCTGATTGTCACGGACGTGCAGTCTAACATCAAACGTCTTATGAGCCTTGCCCGGGCCATTGACGTGGAAGGCGTGGGCGAGGAAATTTCCCTCATTCCCCTTGAATATGCCAGCGCCAGCCCCCTGGCCAAGTCATTGAACACGGTTTTCCAGCGGCGGGCCGTGAAGCAGAAGCGCACCGCGGGCCCCCAGACCGTCACCAAAATTGTGGCTGACGAAAGGACCAATTCGCTGATTGTCGTGTCATCGGAGGACAATGCCGCCAAAATTCGAAAACTGGTAAAGCTCCTGGACAAAGAGGCGCCGCGGGGCCAGGGCGACATCCACGTGTACTATCTGCAGCATGCCAATGCCGAGGACCTGACCAAGGTATTGACCGCCATTCCGTCCAAGAAGAAATCTGAAAAAAACAAGGGGAAAGCCCCCATCCTCTCCAAAGATGCGCGGATTGTGGCGGACCCGGCCACCAATTCCCTGGTGATCATGGCGAACAAGGATGACTACCTTGTGCTGGAAGCCGTCATCCAGAAGCTGGATATCCCCCGAATGATGGTCTTCATCGAGGCCCTGTTCATGGAAGTGAACGTGGAGAAGGAATTCAACCTGGGCGTGGAATGGCAGGGGATTAAAACGTTTTCCTACGACGGCAAAAACGCCGGGGCTTTTGCCGGTTCCAGCCCGTCCAATTTTGGCACCCTGGGCGGCATTGCAGAAGGCGCTTTACCCCAAGGCTTTTCCATGGGGATCATCAGCGAAGCCATCGAAATCGCCGGCGTCAAATTCCCCAACCTGGCGGCGGTGGTGAACGCCTACCAGCAGGACCGGGATGTCCATATCCTTTCCACCCCCCAGATCCTCACCACGGACAACGAAGAGGCTGAGATCATGGTGGGAAAAAACGTGCCTTACCAGATACGAGATGAAACTACCCAAGCGCAGTTGGACTACAGTTCCTATGAGTACAAGGATGTGGGGGTGACCCTTAAGATCACCCCGCAGATCAGCCAGGAACGATTCGTTCGCCTCAAAATATACGAGGAGGTCACCCGGGTGGTGGATGACAGTGTGTTTACCTCCGACGGCACGGGGCGTCCTGAAACCTGGAAGCGCCTGGCCCAGACCACGGTCATCGTCAAAGATGCCAACACGGTGGTGATCGGCGGGCTTATCGGAGACGAGACCACAACCACCGACTACAAGGTGCCCTGCCTGGGCGATCTCCCCCTGTTGGGCTGGTTGTTCAAAGGCACCAGTAAGGACCGCCAGAAAACCAATCTCTTTATCTTTCTGACGCCCCGCATTATTCAGAACCCGGCCGAGGCCAGAAAAATTTATCTGGATAAGAAGGAACAGATCGAGCGGATAAAAGAGGGGGTCATCAAGATGTATGATAAGCCCAAACCCAAACCCCTGACGGATGAAACGCCGAAAACCGGGAATTAGAAATTGGAAACGGCATGGTAGAGACAAGGCATGATGGTGGTAGCGACAAGGCATGCCTTGTCTCTGCGCGGCCCCTGGGGGAAATTCTTCAAGATACCTGCGGGCTCAGAGAAACCCACCTTCAGCGGGCACTGGAGGTCCAGGA
The DNA here is from genome assembly GCA_964588535.1 of uncultured Desulfobacteraceae bacterium. Classification (GTDB taxonomy): domain Bacteria; phylum Desulfobacterota; class DSM-4660; order Desulfatiglandales; family Desulfatiglandaceae; genus NaphS2. Next base: position 11,489 of record CAZPQA010000066.1, on the reverse strand, counting down.
ACAAAAGGGGGGACGGCTGGGGGAAATCCTCATTCGCCGGAAGGTGATCACGGAAGCTGACCTGCTGAGCGCCCTGGGGGTGCAGTGGGACCTGCCGGTTTCCATGACCCTGCCCTTTGAAAACCTGGACACGGCCTTTACCAACAGTACCCCCATTGGGTTCCTCAAGAAATTCAAACTGGTCCCTGTCTTCACCCATGAGGCCACAACCATCGCTGTTAACGACCCCTTACAGTTTCAGGCCCTGGATGATCTCAGGCGACTGCTGGACCTTGAAGACGCACCGGTGGTGCTGGCCCCGGTTTCAGCCATCCTGTCGATCATCAATGCGGCTTACGACGTGAGCGGGGACTCCGCTGAACGGGTCATCGAAGACATGCAGGAGGGTGAGGCCGGCCGGATATTGTCGGAAATCGAGGAGACGACGGATCTCCTGGAGGATACCAGCGACGCTCCCGTGGTAAAACTGGTCAATCTCATGCTGAGCCAGGCGGTCAAAGCCCGTGCCAGCGACATCCACATCGAGCACTCCCAGCACAAACTGCGGATTCGTCACCGCGTGGACGGTATCCTTTACGACATGCTGTCGCCCCCCAAACATATTCAGTCGGCCTTGATTTCCCGCATCAAGATCATGGCCAAAATGAACATCGCGGAAAAAAGACTGCCCCAGGACGGCCGCATCAAAATCCGGATTGCGGACAAGAACATCGATATCCGCGTATCCACCATTCCCGTGGCCTTTGGCGAGCGGGTGGTGCTCCGGCTGCTGGATAAGACCAACGTGCTGCTAAAGGTCACCGATCTGGGCATGCCCGAAACGGATCAGGCCGCCTTTGAACAGCTCATCAGCTCGCCCCACGGCATCATCCTGGTCACCGGCCCCACGGGAAGCGGAAAGACCACCACCCTGTATGCGGCGCTCTCCACCATCAATAAAACCGATATCAACATTATTACCATTGAGGACCCCATCGAGTACCAGATCGACGGGATCGGACAGATCCAGACCAATTCCAAGATTGATCTCACCTTTGCCAAGGGGCTGCGTTCCATCGTTCGCCAGGACCCGGACGTGATCCTGGTGGGCGAGGTGCGTGACCTGGAGACGGCCGAGATTGCCATTCAGTCCGCCCTTACCGGGCACCTGGTTTTTTCCACGCTCCATACCAACGATTCCGCCGGCGCCGTAACCCGTCTCATCGATATGGGGATTGAACCTTTTCTGGTCACCTCTTCCGTAACTGCCATCCTGGCCCAGCGGCTGGTACGGGTCATCTGCCCCCACTGCCGTGAAGCCTACACCCCGCACTTGGAATCCCTGCAAAAAATCGGCATCACCCCCGAGATGTCGGAAGGGGCAACCATCTACCGGGGCCGGGGGTGTCCTGCCTGCCTGGATACCGGCTTCAGGGGGCGGACCGGTATTTTTGAGTTCATGCTCCTGGATGAAAAGATCAAGAACCTGATTTTGGAAACGTCCGATGCCAATGCCCTCAAGCGTGCTGCCATTGAAGGGGGTATGACCACCCTGCGCCGGGACGGCGCCCAAAAAGTCCTTAAAGGGATTACCACCATCGAGGAAGTCTTCCGGGTGACCTATCAGTAGATGTTATGCGAGTGAATCAAAACCCATTCTTTGCTCTTCCACCTTCCCTTCGCAAAAAGAAATCGTAACATTTGTTTACAGTTGTAAGATCTGAGAACACCCTTCATCGCCGGCATTTCAATCGGAAAATGAATGAACCGCCGCATATCCAATAATGACAGGTTGTTAGGTTCACCCTGGTGTATTGGCGTGCTAATTGCACTGCCTAGAAGGACAACAAACGACATCCGGAAAGAAGATGAAAACCCCAGACAGCAGGAGAATGACGGTGAACAAATTACAACCAGGCAACAACCGGGGATTCACCCTTATCGAAATGTTGATTATCCTTTGTGTCATGGGGGTTATGACGCTGATTGCCGTTCCCGCCTTCATGAGCCTGTTGCCTGAGATGCGGTTGAACAGCTCCGCCAGACAGGTTTTCACGGCCATGGCGCGTGCCAGACAAGGGGCTGTAAGCAATAATACGGATGCCTATGTGATATTCGACACCAACGACAACAGCATCAAAGTTTGGCTGGACAACGGGCCCGATGCCGCTACGGGAAACGGTGCCAGGGATGAAAGTGAGCCCTATATCTTTGAGGGATTTACCGATAACGGGGTCACCTTTGCTCTCATGTCTCCCGCAGATACCGCCGGATTTAATTCAAGGGGGTTGCCCTACCTCGATAATTATTCGCAGTATGACCTTCGGCTGCAAAATTCTGAAGGCAAGTACAAAAGCATCATCATCAATCCTGCCGGGAACATTAAAATATCGTGATGGTTTGCGGGTTACAATTGCTCTTTTACGGTTGGAAAAACTTTGAAACCTGAACTGACAAGCAGAGATCTGTACACATTATGGCCTGGATAGCCGATCTAATCTGTAAGGATGGACAAACTACTAGTTTGAGTCATTGTAGGTGGAACTCATATTAGGCGCTTTTCCAGAAGGTACTTCCATTATGAACTCAAAACACGAGCCTCGACCATTAAAGGTTATGTATTGCCTTTGTGGCAGTGAGAATGGGTTCGTCCTCACGGTCGCGCTGATATTTATGATTATTCTTGCTCTTTTGGGGGCAACTGCCACAATTCTAACCACGACAGACATAAAGATCGGCGCAAACTACAGGGCCAGCGAAAAGTCGCTATATGTTGCAGAAGCTGGCGCCCAGGAGGCAAGAGAACGTTTGAGGAAAAGTGGTGAAACTTATGAGATCACCGATGCTCACTTAACAGCGGCTCAATGGACCGCATATATTGGATCAGATGTAAAAACTAAGAAAAAGGGTTGGGACAGCACCAATTCAATGCACGTTAAAGCTCCTAGCCTGCAAACGGATATGGACTATACTGTGAAAATAGTCCATCAGCTAGACCCATCAGGAAATGTTCTCTACCTGGGTGACGTAGACGGGGATGGGGACTTTGAGCGGCATGCCGATTCCAGCAAAGGTCACCCGAACATCTATCTGATAAGCAGCTACGGCAATGCGGAAGGAGGAAATAGAGTCGTCCTCGTTGAAGCCACCAAAGTCCCACCTATAACGGTAAAAGCGGCCCTTTATGCGGGGACCTACGCACGTATTCAGGGTAGTTCTACGGATATTATAGGCGAAGATAGCTGTGGAGACCCCCCTGAACATTTGCCTGGAATTGGAATGCCTGATGCTTCGGATCCCGTGGTGGAACTTGGCGGTCCCATTATTACGGGAGACCCCATCCGCATTGATTATGCAGTGAGCCCGGCCATCGACGTGCAAGAAATGGTTGACTCCCTCAAAGGCGCCGCTGATTTCTCCTATGCGGTCAGCGGCGCAACCCATACTGACACCACCATACCGGGACCCGGTGACGGGTGGGGCACACCAACCCCTGGGGCAAGTCAGGAAGACCCTTCTACGTGCGCTGAACGCAATATTGTTCATTATGATACGGATGGCACCGACATACAACTGAAAGGCGGGGTTTCCGGTTGCGGGATTCTCCTGGTGGAAGGAGATCTGGATGCTAATGGCGGTTTTTCCTGGTACGGGCCGGTAATCGTTACGGGTTCCCTTACATTTACGGGGGGCGGGGATACCAATATCACCGGCGCTGTCCTTACCGGAGAGGACACAGACGGGGATATCATCGGAGGGAACACCAACATCATCTATTGCAGCAATGCGGTTAAGGATTTTGAGAAACACCCGCTTCAAATTCTTTCCTGGAAAGATTATGAGTAAAAGATTATTTATACCCTGCCTATCGGGTTGGATGCTCTTGTTCGCGTGTAACTGCTATGCTGATTTCATCATCACACTCAAGAGCGGGTCACAGCTAAGAACAGATCTCTACTGGGAAGAAGGGAATCAAATAAAGTTTCAAACAAAAGGCGGGGTCACAGGGATTCCTGAAGAATTTGTCGCATCGATCATAGAGAAAGCAAACGATCCCACCGATTCACCCCCCTTCCCTCCTGAAATCAGCAAGGAAGGCCAGGAAGGTAAAGACGCCGCAAATCGCGGAAAAAAGAAAAATAGAAAGGCGGAAGAAGTAAACCCCCTGAAGGAATTTTATGAACAGAAAAAAGAGAAAGAACTCCAACTAAATGAAGCGCTAGCAAGGCTTCGGGAATCGACCCGAAACAAGGACAAGACCGCAAAGAAAAAAGCAAGGCAGGACATGAGAAAATTTGCCGAGGAGATGTATGCCATTGCTGATGAAGTGAAAAAAAGAAATGGGGGTAAACTCCCCGACCACTGGTGGAAATAGTATTCTTAGAACGAGGATAGAGTGAAAGGTATGATTATTAGAACGTCCGGACAAAATTTAGATGACTCTAAGAAGTGGCGCCGCGGCTTTACTTTATTAGAGGTTTTGATAGCAATTGTAATCCTTTCAGTTGGCTTACTGGGAATGGCCACCTTAACTGTAGGAATCATTAATGGAAACAAGCTCAGCAATGATGTTACAAAAGCCACTACCTTGGCCAAGGACAAGATGGAGGACGTAATAAGATCAGGCTACTCGAATTCGCCAAACGATGAAACACCAATCACAAACGCTTATGGCACTATGCTTCCTGACTATGGGGAATACGAGCGGATCACAGTGGCCGACGTCTACACCGCTGGAATCGCTTGGCCTCCGGACGGCATTAAGGTTGTTACGGTAACGGTTAACTGGAAAGATTCTAAACAGAATGTACATTCTGTTATACTCAAGACAAACCTTGCCCAATAAGAGAAAATCGATGTTCTGCTCACGGAAAAAAACCCAACAAGGATTTACGTTGATTGAGCTTCTTATTGCTATGGGAATTGGGTTGGTTGTGCTAACCTCTTTATCCAATGTTTTTATAAGCCAGCGCAAGACCTATGACACCCAGGAACAGGTTAGTGAGATGATCCAGGGCGCAAGGGCAGCCACTGAAATTATCAGCCGTGAACTCCAAAAAGCGGGTTATGATCCAACAGGGGCTGGGATCGTTGGCATCCCTTATATCGACGATCAGAGCGACACTCAGTTGGAAATCCGAGCAGATTTAAACGGTGACGGAGATACGTCTGATTCCAATGAAATCATAATCTACAAACACGATAGCGGGAACCTGGAAATTGACAGGGAGACAGGAGGAACCAACCGCACTCTTGCCGAAAATATTCAGGCGTTTGAATTTAGATATTGGTCAAACAAAGATGACAATGGGGATGGACAAATAGATGAGGTTACATCTGCTGATCACGAGGACGATATTCGCCAGATTGATATAAAAATAACCGCCAGGACTTCAAAACCTGACCCCAACTATGGATACAGGACAAACACCTTAAGTTTATATATAACCCCTCAAAATCTTGACTTCTAGATAGGCGGTTTCAGTCTTATCGATCTCTTTTCTTGAGCACTTCCTTGGCTTTGTTTTTCATGGACATAATATTCATAAGGTGATCAGAATAGGAACCTCCAATATCGGCTTTGAGCATTTTGTTTCTCAGTTTGGCCAAAGCCTTGTCAAATTGAATAATTCCTTTTTTTGACATGGATTCTATATTTTTGAACCTTTCCCTGAGACTGTCAAATTCATTAAGGAGTTCATTTGAATGCTTTTTTGTTTCGTCTTTTCCCGATTTTGAAGATTCCTTTTCCTTTTGACCCCCCGTTTCAGTGATGGACGTTTTCACTTTTTCTTTTATGGGGGGGGGTGTCTTTTCCACCGGTTTAGGAGCCGATTTCACAATGATGTTTTTCGGATCTTCAATTTCTTCAATGGATACCACATCTTCTTTTGAAATACCCACTACCCCGCCATATTGCTTAATCTTGATCTGATCCCCTTCCTCCCAGTACGCGTGGGTCGTAATATCCCGGCCGTCCTTGAGGTGGATCAAATAAGCCCCTGAACATACCGAGGCACTGGCCCATAAACAAACGGCAAACACCCCGATGAGAAACTTTTTCATGGGAACCTCCATTGTTAAACGGTGTAACGAGAACCATAATCCCTTTCAGATTTGAAAGTCAATAGCGTAAGCCCAGTGGGCTTTAATTTCCCCCCCAAACATGTTAGGGATGTGGCCAAAAAGGCTTCAGGCATATCCGGATTCAGAGTGACCTATCAGTAAATTCCACGCGATTGAATAAAACCGGTCGGCTGGATTCTTGGAATCACTTGACAGATGTGGCAACATAGCGTTAGATTGTAGTCACATTTTTTGAAATATTGGGGGCGACATCATGGAATCCGTCGGAATAAGGCATTTAAAGGAGAACCTAAGCCGTTATATGAAACAGGTAAAATCAGGACAACCCTTCATTGTCACGGATCGAAAAAAGGAGATAGCGATTATAATGCCCTTTAGAAAAACTCCCATGGAAGATAAGATATTGACATTGATCCAGCACGGTATGGCCTCTTGGTCCGGGGGAAAACCGACCGGGAAGACGCCCCGACTTGATTCAAAAGGCAAGAGCGTTTCAGAAGCGGTTATCGAGGACAGACGATAACATGATCGTTTATCTTGACACCAGCAGCCTCGTGAAATTGTATATTGAAGAGGATCAATCCTCAGAAGTTGAGATCCTGGTGAAATCTTCGGAAGTAACCGTAACCTCACTGGTTGCTTACGCCGAAGGGAGAGCGGCATTCGCACGAAGATTTCGGGAAAGGGTATTCACGGAAAATGAATACAAAAGCTTGAAAGATTCCTTTGATAATGACTGGGTCCGTTATCTTGTCTTAAACGTAACAGAAAAAATCATCCGGTTGGCCGGAGATCTGGCTGAAAAACATGCGTTAAGAGGTTTTGACTCGATCCATTTAGCCTCTGCCGTCCTGTTGCGTGAGGAAATATCCTCCCCTATTGTTTTTTCATGCTTTGACGATCATCTTTTGAGCGCCTCCGACCGCGAAAATTTGGATCAAGCTTAAAACCCTCCTTTCATTGAGCTTAATCACGGTTCAGGAGCCTTCATGAAAAAAAACAATCTGTTACGCGTCATCATTTTCGACTGTGACGGCGTCATGTTTGATTCCCGCCAGGCCAACATCAATTTCTACAACCACCTCCTGGCCCGTTTTGATCTGCCCCCCATGGACCCGGAAGAAATTGACTATGTGCACATGGCCACGGGCCGTGATTCCACGAAATATATTTTCAGGAAAACACCCCATTTTGAGGAAGCCGACGCATACCGGGTGCAAATGGATTACACCCCCTTCATCAAGGATATGATCATATCCCCGGGGCTTGTGGACCTCCTGCTGAAGCTGCAGCCGGAATTTCAACTGGCTGTAGCCACCAATCGCAGTAACACCATTAATGAAGTGCTGGGTCAAAACAATCTTACCGGGCTTTTTGACATGGTGGTCTCTTCCCTGGACGTGAAAAACCCGAAACCCCACCCGGAGTCCATTTTGAAAATTCTGTCGTTTTTTGAGCTCACGCCAACCGAAGCTATCTACATCGGCGATTCATCGGTGGATTATGATGCGGCCAAAGCTTCCGGAGTCCACTTCATCGCATATGGCAACGTAAATTTAGCGTCAAATCTGAAGGCTGAGAATATGGAAGCGCTGGAAAAGGTCCTGACGGAGTTTGATAGGGAAAAATTCACTTAGGGTCTCGGAAAAAAATAAATGCGCCAGATTGCGCCGTATTTTGGTTCGTATGCAAGGCGCATCCGCCTGTGCATATTTGTTGATATGTGCTGGCGGGTGCAACGCAGTAGACGGACCAAAGGACAAGCCAGATGGTGTATTTATTTTTTGCCGAGGCCCTTAAGATAGGAAGCAAAGTCTTCTTTTATATATGAGATTGGTGCTGCAAAATTGATGGGCGCATTTTGATAGCCCCAGCTCACAACACCTATTACTTTTCCATCCTTGTCGACTACAGGGCCCCCGCTGTTACCTGGTACCACTTGTGCGGAAAACTGAATCTGTTCTCCTCTGATTTTAAAAGGGGGCCGCCTCATCTTTGCCTCTTTTTTCCAGTCCATTTCAGGAAACATGCGGCTGAAGTTCCCTTTCGTAATTGTTTCTTTAAATACCAATAGGGGATTGCCAATCGCATAGACTTCTTCTCCCGGAACAAGGGTCTTTAGATCTCTGGTCTCAAGAAAGCGTGTGGGTGACTTAATGGAAACCTGAAGCAAGGCAAGATCATGTTTTTTGCTCTTCTTTAGTACCCGGACCCTGTATTTTCGCTTATCTCCGGGAATCTCGGCTTTCATGCTGTATGTAACGTTTTTTACGACATGTCTTGCTGTAACCGCCAGGCCGGCATTGTTAATGAAAAACCCTGAGGCACCGCCTTTGCTATTCTTAAGCCTGAAGGTGCATAAGATGGCGTGTTCAATGGGTGTTCTTGCCACTTGTGGTGGAACGTTTTCTTTTCGGGGCGCTTCCTTGAACTCCCTTTCCTCAATATCACCACCGGCCTCGTCCGGAGGAGGGGGCCGATCGGAAAAATGGACATTCCCATCCTTGTCGTGCCAGATGTAGGCCTTGCCCGCCGTTGCCCCTGCCCATAGAAAACAAACACTTGCCAGCACCATACAGAACACTGCCGTGAGATGCCGTCTCATCAAACACTCCTTTACCGACCCCAGGCGGCCTGGGTCCGCGCGCCCGACGAAAAAGCCGCCAGCATTACCACCCTGTGCCCTTTCTCATAGAGAAACTGGGCCACTTCCGGCGGCAGATCAAGGGGCGTCATAAAGACCGAATGGCCGCCTTCCGAAAAAAAGATAAGCCCTGACAGGGTCAACTTGACATTCTTTTTGCTGTGGGGCGCCGTGGACAGGGCATGAGGCCCCATTTTATGCTGCCAGCCCAGGAACTTCAGGGTTTTTGAGGCCATAGCCAGGGGATTGGTTTCTTTTGAAAGGGAGAGTACCGAAACGCCCCTTTCTTTTAACAGGGCGACAATCTCCGGATCCAGCCCGCTGAGGTCGATCACCCGCTCTTTTCCGTGAGCGGTCAGGTAAAAATCCGCCGTAACGGTCAGCTTGAAATCATCATTTCGGCTCTCAAAGGCGGGAATTTTGACCCGTGCGTCGTGGGGATGCCCGGTGAGGGTCAGGACCATTTCCACCAGGGACGGGGCATCCAGGGCGGTTTCCGGTGCCTTTTCCGCAAACGGTTTCTCGGGCGTTTGGGCGGAAGGATATTCAACGAACAGCACCCCCCGTTCTTTCAGATAGCTCTTTACGGATTGAGGAACCGCCTGACTTTTATCGTCAAGAAGATTAATCACGATGAATCCGGGGCCCTTGCCGGCTTGCCCTCTGGGCGGAATCACAATCCAGTCCCCGGTAATGCTGACCGGAATGGTTCCGGACAGTTTCAGGGGTTCTCCTTTCTTGAAAACCTTCGGATATTGAACGGCTTTCAGGATTTTGGCGAAGGCGGATTTCAAATCATCCCCGGGTGAAAGGTGAACAATCCGATAGGTTCCCCAGCTGGACTCAATGACGCGGCCCATCCTGGGCGGCAGGGAATTGTGAAGGTCCACAATCAAGGTTATGCCCCCGTGAAGCTTGACAATGGGGTAGGTCTGGGCCTTGAGGTTGATGTGGCCGCCCGATTTCATGGGGATAAAGTGCTCGCCCGAACGGATCCACTTCTCGCCCATTTGCGGGAGGATACCCCCCAGCCCATCGGCAACCGCGGTCGTGGTCTGCTGAGCCTGCCATGAAGATGTGGCAATGGATGTTTCCAGCCTTACAGGCGCTGGCGAAAGGGCTTTTACCGGCTGTTCCGTGGGGGCGGGTGGGGTTTGGGGACGAACCGGTGTTTCGAGCATTTTGGGTTCTTCAGCCCGTATTTCGAGCTTTTTTGGTTCTTCTGGCGCCGCTTTGTCAGGGGCCCATGATTTCTGAGCGGTTTTGGGTTTTGTTTGGGCCGCGACCGTGGGGGAAACTGGCGGTTTTACAGGTTCTACGGGTTCAGGGTCCGGCAGCCACACTTTGTTGGAACGGGCCAGGTCCCTCATGATGGGGGGTTGTGCCGGCGGTTCATGCCACTGTGGCGGGTAAAGGGGCAGGTTGACAGTCTGCCCGGGAAAGACCCGGTCCGGGTTCTTGATGGATGGATTGGCCTTTTTCAACAGGTCCAGGTACTCTACGACAAAGGTTCGCCATGTCAGATCGTAACGGTTCATGACGACCCGGCTCAGGATGTCCCCCCGCTCAATCCGGTAAGTTTCAGATTTCAATCCGTGAGCGGTAGAAACCACCTTGCTGTCGGGTAACGCGACATTGCTGATCTTTAAAAGGGCTGGTTTTTCTTTTGCAGGCGGGCTTGCGGGTTTGGCTCCAGGTGCCACCTTCACCAGGATCACAATCTTTTCCCCCGGCTGTATGAGGTTGAAGTCTTTCATGGACTCGTTGAATTTCCGGAGTATCTTCAGAAGTTCGGAAAGGTTGTTTTCCTTGAGCACCCCTTTCTTCCGTAGAATTTTGGCGATCCAGTCCCCTTCCTGGACCACATACTCCTCGGTCTGATAATCTCCCGTATCCGGCGCCCTTTCGACGGGTTGCGCCTCAACCGGTTTTTCTACCTTTACCGCCGCCTTTTCCGGCGCCTTTACCAACTGTGGCCGCGTGCTTTTAAACGGTTGAAACGGGCCCGCGGGCTTCCACCCGGTGTAGGGTGGGGTTCTGTCTTCCGCCGGGGCGGTTGAAAGACCTGTGATCAGGGAAAAAAGGAGTATTCCCGGTATTATCAGAATTTTTTTGAGGCCTGATGTTTTCAAGATTTCCATGCTCCCGGTTCACTGCAAGGCGAAAATTTCGGGGCGTTATCCCTTCATATTCTTCAGATCTGCTGAATTATCTCATATTCATGTTCATTATGCAGCGTACTTCATCACCTCGCCGAGAATAGTTTAGTATTGTGTCCCCGGAATTAGTGGCCCCGATTTGTTTCTGATTAAATACGGTCGAAAGCGGATAATATCTGATGGTTGCGGTTCACACAAGGTTTTTGTGAGATTGTTGAAATCAGAAGGAAATTCAGTGCTGCCATTTGTTTTTTCGATTCCGGGCCGACAATAATTCATTGTGTCCCCGGAGTTAACTTGACAGGTAACGCATTAAGTAATACGATGTATGCGCACAAAGTAGGAGGCTTTTTTGCGAATTAATGATTTCGAATGGGATGAGGGCAATGCCTTGCATCTCCAACTTGGTCACGGCATTGCTCCAGAAGAGGCTGAAGAGGTCTTTGCCAACAACCCTTTTTTCAGACGGACAAAAAACGGGCATTATGCCGTTTTTGGCCCGACATTTGAGGGAAGGTATCTGACGATTGTCTTCGCGCTAAAACCCAAAGGCATTGCTCGACCTTTCACCGGCTGGGACATGCGTCGAGCAGAAATTCAATATTACAAGAAACATCGGA
>CAZPQA010000065.1:0-18946 GCA_964588535.1 uncultured Desulfobacteraceae bacterium | reverse complement strand
AGGACATGGACCTGGCCATGATCTATGGCACCGGGTTTCCGCCCTACAGGGGCGGTATTTTGAGATATGCCGACAAGTGGGGCCTGAAAAATGTTTATGAAAAACTGCAGGCGCTGGAGAAACAATATGGATTGCGTTTCCAGCCCGCAAAGCTGATCAAGGAGATGGCCGAATCGGGAAAAACCTTTTACAATGATTAACAGGCTTAGGGTTTCTCTCGTTCCCACGCTGGTGCATGGGAACTAGAGTCAAAACCCGTGAAATCCGCGAAATCCGTGCCAAAACAAAATAAGGAGGGTTACCCATGAAAGAAGTGGTTATCGCAGGATACTTGAGGACAGCGCAGTCCCGTTCCAGACCCAAAGACCCGGCCAGGGACTGGTTCTGCAAGATGAGGGGAGACGAACTCCTGGCGAAGCTGCTGCCGGAGCTTATCGAACGAACGGGCATCGATGCCAAAGAGATCGATGATTTCCTGGTGGGGTGCGCCACCGCCGTGGGAGAACAGTGGGCCTATGGCGGCCGTTTTCCCATTTTCCTGGCCAACCTGCCTGAGACCATCCCCGCCAAATTTGTGGATCAACAGTGCGGATCAGCCATGGCCGCGATCCAGATCGGGTTCATGGAGATTGCACAGGATTTTGCGGATGTGGTGATGGTGGGCGGTTACGAGCACATGACCCGGATCCCCATGGGCGGATACACCGTGGAAAGAGGACTGATCGCACCGAACATGACGCTCTTTCTTTATCCTTCCCACCAGCACTGGGATATGATGAAAGCCATGAACATGGGGATGACAGCGGAAAAACTTTTTTCCCAGACCGATCTCACCAAGGAGGATCTGGACCGATGGGCCGTTCGTTCCCACCAACTGGCTGCCAAATTCCAGAAAGAGGGGTTTTTCGACGGTGAAATCATGCCCATAGAGGCCCCCCAGGACGACGGAACCGTCATGACCGTGGACAAGGATCAGGCGGTACGGGGAGATACCACCCTTGAAGGAATTGAGGGCCTGCGGCCGGCCTTCAAAAAAGACGGCGTAATTACGGCAGGAAATTCCTCTCCGTTAAACGCAGGCGCTTCTTCCATGATGCTCATGAGCAAAGAGACCGCAAAGAAAAAAGGGATCAAGCCCCTTGCCACCATACGGTCCATCGGTTTCGCCGGGGTGGATCCTACCATCATGGGTGCGGGGCCGGTGCCGGCAAGCCGGATGGCGCTGGAAAAGGCTGGCCTCAAAGCGTCCGACATGGATTTCTGGGAGATCAATGAAGCCTTCAGTGTGGTGGCCCTCAACTGCATCAGGGAACTGGGTCTGGATCCGGAAACGGTCAATGTAAAGGGCGGCGGCGTGGCCATTGGCCATGCACTGGGATCCACAGGCGCACGCCTGGTGGGCACCCTGGCCCGAATCCTGAATGAAAACAATGGGCGATACGGTTGCGCCAATGCCTGTGTGGGCGGAGGTCAGGGCGTCGCCTCCATCATTGAACGGGAACAATACGACTGGTAAGGGAGATAAAAACATGGGAGTCAACTATTTCAACAGGGATGACAGGGACCTGAAATTTGTACTTTTCGACTATCTGGATATGGACAAAATTCTGGCTTACGAGGCCTATCAGGATTTTGACAGGGATGACTTCAGCATGATCATTGACGAAGCGCTCAAGGTTTGCCGGGAAGTCCTGGGGCCCGCCATGCAGGACGGGGACAGGGAAGGCTGTTCCTATGAGGACGGCCGGGTAACACCGCCGGCATCCTTTCATGAATGCTGGAAGGTCATGGCGGAAAACGGGTGGATCGGAACTTCCACCAACCCTGAATTCGGCGGGCAAGGTCTGCCCGCCGTTGTCAGCGGCATTTTAGGGGAGCTCTTCACCGGTGCCAACTTCGCTTTCATGACCTACCCCGGCCTGGCCATAGGAAACGGGCGCCTTATCGAGAATTTCGGAACGGACGAAGACCGGAATCTTTTCGTGGAAAAGATGTACACCGGCCAGTGGGGCGGCACCATGTGCCTCACCGAGCCGGATGCGGGTTCCGATGTGGGCGCACTGCGAACAAAAGCCACTCCGGATTCTGAGTCTGACGATCCTCGAGTCTACAGGATCGAGGGAACCAAGCGGTTTATCACCTGCGGCGAACATGACCTGACCAAAAACATCATTCATCTGGTGCTGGCCCGCATCGAAGGCGCTCTCCCGGGAACCAAGGGGATCAGCCTGTTCATTGTTCCGAAAATCCGGGTACATTCCGACGGTTCCCTGGGTGATGCCAATGACGTTTTCTGTGGCGGTATCGAGCATAAAATGGGCATACACGGTTCATCCACCTGCACCCTCAATTTTGGCGAAAACGGGAACTGCCTTGGCATACTTCTTGGAGAACCCAACAGCGGAATGGCCAAAATGTTCCAGATGATGAACGATGCCAGAATCGGTTGCGGGATCCAGGCGTTAGGCCTTACGGCAAGCGCTTACGACACGGCCCTGCAATATGCCAGGGAAAGGGTTCAGGGACCTCTCTTTACCAACCGCGACGGGGGCAGGGTCCCCATAATTCAGCATGAAGACGTGCGCCGTATGCTCATGAACCTGAAGGCAAGCACGGAAGCCATACGCGCCATGATCGGAAAGCTCATGTACTATATCGACGTGGCCCATAACGACCCCGATGAGGCCGTACGGGAAGAAATGTCATTTCGGACCGAGCTCCTCACGCCCCTGGTCAAGGCCTATTCCTCTGATGCCGGTTATTTTTTGATCCGGGATGCCATTCAGATTATGGGCGGTGTGGGATACTGCAGCGAGTTTCCCGTAGAACAATATGCCCGCGACATAAAAATCGTCTCCATCTGGGAAGGGACTTCCTTCATCCAATCCCTGGACCTGGTGGGGCGAAAGCTCGGCATGAAGGGGGGAAGCATTTTTCGCGACTGGATACAGGAAATCATGGCATTTACCAAAGAGCATCAGGCTGATAGGGATTTCGGGACCGATGCCAAGCTTCTGTTCAAGGCATCCAAGGCCACAGGGGATTTTACCATGAAATTCATGGCGTATTTCAAAGAAGGGAAACTCTCCCTCATCCCCCTTATCTCGACCCGTTTCCTGGAGTGTTTTGCCGAGACCGCCATGGCCCACTTCATGCTGGAGCAGGGCCTCATTGCCCGGGAAAAACTTGCAGATGTTGATGCGGAATCAGCAGATGGGATCTTTTACAGGGGCAAGATGGAAACCGTCCGTTTCTTTTGCCGCAACATTCTTCCCAACGTCTTTGCACGGCATATCACCCTGCAGCAGGAAGACATGTCGGCTATGGATATTCCGGAGGAAGCCTTGTAAGGAAACCGGAGGCAACAAAAGGAGAAAAAAATGAAATTTATACGGATCAACATGACCGACAAAACCATTAAAACAGAAGATGTCCCGGAAGAATACATGGGCCTGGGTGGGCGAGGCCTGACGTCTATTATGATCAACGCCGAAGTGATGCCGTCCTGCGATCCGCTTGGTCCGGACAATAAATTGATATTCGCGCCGGGGCTGCTCAGCGGCACGCCTCTGGTCAACACCAGCCGCCTTTCCGTGGGCGCCAAGAGCCCTTTGACCGGGGGCATTAAGGAAAGCAATGTGGGTGGCACGGTGGCAAACGCCGTGGCAAAACTGGGTATTACCGCCATTATCATCGAAGGCCAGGCCCCGGCAGGCGATTTATCCATTCTCAGGATCAACAAAGAAGGCGAGGCATCCTTGACGGATGGTGGTCAATACAAGGGCATGAGGACCTACGCCCTGGTTGAAAAATTGAGGGCCGAATATGGCCAGAAGATTTCCGTAAGCTGCATCGGTCCGGCCGGCGAATACCAATTGGCCTCGGCCTCGATCCAGACTTCAGATGCGGACGAACGTCCCTGCCGAGCGGCCGGGCGCGGTGGGCTGGGGGCGGTCATGGGGGCCAAAGGCATTAAAGCCCTGGTGGTGGATCGGGGCGGTAAATTCGCCGGAGACATGCTCGACCCGGACGCTTTCAAGGCAGCAGCCAAAGTTTTTGCCAAAGCCATCAGGGATAACCAATTCTCCGGCCAGATACTGCCCGCCCTGGGTACGGCCGCCCTGGTTTCCATGGTAAACGCCATGGGTGCCTTCCCCAGTTATAACGCCACGAAAGGCCGGCTGGAAGGGTTTGAAAAAATCAGCGGAGAAACCATGGCCAAAACGATCAAAGAGCGCGGCGGCCAGACGACCCACGTGGGCTGCGCCGGCTGTGTGGCCCAATGCTCGAACGTGTTTGTGGACAAAGACGGGAAATATGTCACCTCATCGTTGGAATACGAAACCCTGTGGTCCATGGGTGGCATGCCCGGCATCACCGATCTGGACATCATCGCCAAACTCGACTTTCTATGCGACGACATCGGCCTGGACACCATGAATACCGGCGTGGCCATCGGCGTGGCCATGGACGCGGGCTACAAGGAGTTCGGCCATGGGCAGGCGGCCATCGACATGCTTGAAGAAGTCGCCAAGGGTTCAGAAATCGGCCGGGCTATCGGGAACGGACCCTCGGCGGTGGGCAAGCATTTCAACCACAGTCGTGTGCCGGTGGTCAAGAATCAGAGCATTGCCGCCTACGACCCCCGGGGCATGCAGGGTAACGGCGTGACGTATGCCACCTCAACCATGGGCGCCGACCACACAACCGGCAACCTGATCGGGCAGTACCTGGGTGGAATGCTCGACCCGCTTTCTCCTGAAGGGCAGGTGGAGGCCTCCCGCAATGCTCAGATCACCATGGCTTCGCTGGACAATTCCGGACTGTGCCTGCTCGTCGGCGGGGTTTTTGCGGATCCGGTCGCGGCCAGGGCTTTCGGCGACATGCTGAAGGCCAAATTCGGCATTGAAGTGGGCCCGGATGACGGACCGGCTTTGGGGATGCGGATATTAAGAGCCGAACGTACATTCAACGCCGGCGCGGGCCTGACAAAAGAAGATGACCGGTTGCCCAAATTCTTCCTGGAAGAACCGCTGCCACCGCACAACGAGACTTTCCTCATCCCCGCCGAAGAACTGGACACCGTCTTTAACTTTTAGAAGACCCAAGAAACAAAATGAAGACGATCGGGTCAGAGGGGGCATAAAAGCCCCCGTCTGCCCACAGAACCGTGCGTACGGGTCCGTACACGGCTCCTCATGTCACCTTTATCCATTGATTAAGGTCGAACCACCGGTGGTGATGCTCGTCGGACAAGAAAAACGGTACGGTTTAGCGGGGACGTATCTCGACCGGATCTCCACTCCTGAGCCCGGCGGGATTGGTGACAACGTGCTCCCGGTTGCCCAGGCCCGAAAGGATCTCCACCCGGTTATCATAGTAGGATCCCAGGCGAACCGGTTTGAAAAGCGCTTTGCCGTTGTTGACCACAAAAAGACCCACCTGCCCGTTTTGCTCGGCCAGCCAGCTTGCGGGGATTTTGATGGATTTCCTTTTGCCTCGAATGGGAAATTTTATTCTCGCTGTCATTCCGTCCGCCATGCGGGGGTCGGGATTTTCCACCACCAGTTCCATGGGAAAAAAACGGGTGCCCGATTCGGCAGTGGGGGACAGGAAGAAAACCCGTGCCGAAAACGTCTCATGGGGAATGGCATCCACCGAAAAATCAAAATCCTTCTTGTTTGAAAGGATGTGAAGGTCTCTTTCGTTCAGGGAAATCTTTATTTTGAGGCGATCCAGCCCGATCACCGATGTGATGGACGTCCCCGCCGGAATGACTTCCCCCACTTCCACATCCCGGTAGGCGATGGTGCCGTTGATGGGCGTGCGAATCATGGATTTTTTCAATCGGTCTTCAGCAAGGGCCTTGGCCGCTTCCGCCTGCCCCAGCTGGGCCCGGGCTGCACCCACATCTTCATCGCGGGGGCCTTTCAGCGCCAGTTCCAGCCGCTGCTTTGCGGATGCCATTCTGGCATTGGCCGTACTCATCTGCCGTTCCGCCGAGTCGTAAGCGCTGTTTGAAACCGCACGAATTTCATGGAGCCGATTAATCCGTTTGAAATGTTTCTGCGCTTCTGAAAGAGCTGCTTCGGCTTCCTGAACCGATGCCGTGGCAATCTCAATTTCCTGCGGCCGGGTCCCTTTCTCCATTTTTTTTAGATTGCTTTTCGCCGCGTTTCTAACGGCCGTGGCTTCACGCACCTGAAGGCGCATGCTGCTGCTGCCGATTTCCGCCAGCAGATCACCTTTCTTGACCTGCTCACCTTTCTCAAAATAAAGTTTTTCGATCATTCCAACAATCTCATTGGAAATCCTGACCTTGAGATAAGCTTCAAGCACACCCACGTACTCAATGTCCCCTTTTGGCGGGTTGGCTTCAACGATTTTCACGTTGACCTGACGGTTTTTCCCTTTGGAAATTTCTTTCTCAGGTGGCCGGCTTTCCTTTGAGACAACCGGTTCATCGCCACATCCGCAAACCGCTAGAAAAAACATTGTGAAGAAAAAAAGCCTGATCATATTGTTTTCCATCATCGTTTGAGGTGTATCTGGATGGCTGTGATGGCTGCCGGTGTTATCCCTGAGATCCTGCCAGCCTGACCCAAGGACAAAGGTCTAATTCTGCTGAGCTTCTCCCTTACCTCATTGGAAAGCCCGTGAACGGTTCCGTAATCGATTTCTTCGGGAAGCTTCTTTGTCTCCAGGTGTTTCAATTTTTCAATCTGTTTTCGCTGCCGCTGTATATACCCGTCATATTTTATCTGCGTTTCAACTTCCACGGCCACTGCTTTATCTTCACTGGACAGTTCCGGATCGAACTCGTGAAGATGCTCAAAAAAGATTTCGCTTCGTTTCAAGAGCTGTTCGAGGGAGGTGGCTTTCTTAATGGGGGCCGTGTTCAATTCTTTCAGCTTGTCCTGAATTCCGGGGCGGGGTTTCAACTGTACCCCCCGCAGTCTTTCCAGAAGATCCCGAACCTGGTCTCTTTTCCGGCAAAACCCGGCGTAAACTTCCTTTGAAACCAGTCCCAGATCATAACCCAGATCCCGCAACCTGAAATCGGCGTTGTCTTCCCTTAACAGGAGACGGTATTCCGCCCGCGAGGTGAACATGCGGTAGGGCTCCCGGGTCCCTTTTGTCACCAGATCGTCAATCAGCACACCGGCATAGGCTTCTGCGCGTGAAAGGATCACCGGCGCTTCACCGCGAATTTTCATGACCGCATTGATGCCCGCCAGAAGCCCCTGGGCCGCGGCTTCCTCGTACCCCGAGGTACCGTTGATCTGACCCGCGTGAAACAGGCCCGCCACCCGCTTGGTTTCCTGGGTGGGCTTCAGTTCCAGAGGATTGATGTAGTCATATTCGATGGCATAACCGGGCCGCAGAATTTCGGCTTTTTCCAGGCCCGGGATGGACTTCACCATCCTGGTCTGGATATCAATGGGCAGGCTCGTGGGAAGTCCGTTGGGATAGACTTCGAGGGTATCGAGTCCTTCCGGCTCAAGAAAAACCTGATGCCGCTCTTTTTGGGCAAAGCGTACCACCTTGTCTTCTATGGAAGGGCAATACCGAGCACCGGTCCCCTCGATGATGCCGCTGAAAAGAGGTGAGCGGTCCAGGCCCTCACGGATAATCCGATGTGTTTTTGCGTTGGTATAGGTAATATGACAAGGCACCTGAGCCAGGGGGATCCGTGTGGTGGTGAAGGAAAAGGGTTTTGGATATTCATCCCCCGATTGCGCCTCGAGCCCTTCATAGTCAATGGTTCTGCTGTTAAGCCTGGGAGTGGTGCCCGTTTTTAAGCGACCCAGTTCAAAACCCAACTCAGCCAGCTGCCCGGGCAGTCGGGTGGATGCGGGATCTCCCATTCGACCCGCTTGAAAATGATCCAGACCGATGTGGACCAGTCCCCGAAAAAAGGTGCCGTTGGTCAGGATAGCGGTTTTCCCCAGAAATTTTTCGTGAATCCGGGTTTCGACGCCGTAAACCTTTCCGTCTTTGACCAGTAAACGGTCCACCATGGCTTGACGGATATCCAGGTTTGGCGCACTTTCAACCACCCGTTTCATGCGTTTTCGGTAAAGGTCGCGGTCATTCTGTGACCGGGATCCCTGCACCGCCAGGCCTTTCCGTGTGTTGAGGCGCCGGAACTGAATGCCCGTTTCATCGGCATTCTTTGCCATCTCACCGCCAAGGGCATCGATCTCCTTGACCAGATGCCCTTTGGCCAGGCCACCGATGGCCGGGTTGCAGCTCATGGCGGCCACATGATCCAGGTTGATGGTCAACAACAGGGTGGGATGTCCCATTCTCGCGGCGGCGAGAGCGGCTTCACAACCGGCGTGACCGGCACCCACAACGATCACATCGTATTGTTTATCACAGGTGCTCATGTTACCACTGCATGTTCAGGGGACAGGTTGTTTTCTTTTTATGACCCAGGCTGTTTAACGACGATGGTCTCATTGCGGTTCGGTCCCACGGAAATAATGGAGATGGGGACACCGGTGATTTCTTCAATGGCGGAAAGGTAATCCAGCGCCGCTGCGGGAAGATCACTTTTCTCCCTGGCGCCGGTGATGTCTTCCTTCCATCCGGGCATTTCCTTGTACACCGGTTTGCACAAAGCGGTTTTACCTAAGCTTGCCGGCCTTTGATGAACCATTTGTCCATCGATCTCATATGCGATGCAGATTTTCAGGGTTTCAAGCCCTGACAAAACATCCAGCTTTGTAATGGCCATACTGTCCAGGCTGTTCAACCTTACGGAATCGCCCACAACCACCAGATCCAACCATCCGCAGCGCCGCCGTCTACCGGTGGTGGCGCCGAATTCTTTCCCCTTTCCCTGAATGAAATCACCGATTTCATCTTCCAGTTCGGTCACGAAGGGGCCGGCGCCCACCCTTGTGGTGTAGGCTTTCACAATCCCCACAACGTGATGAATCTGTTTGGGTCCTACTCCTGCACCCGAACAGGCGGTACTGGCAACGGGGTTGGAAGAGGTTACAAATGGGTAAGTGCCATGGTCAATGTCCAGGTGGGTGCCTTGAGCGCCTTCAAACAGGATGGCCTTCCCGGCTTTGATGGCCTGGTCCAGTTCAACGGAAACGTCTGTGATAAAAGGCGCCAATGTTTGACCCATGGCCAGATAATGGTCCAGGATGGGTTGTGCTTCCAGAGGGGAAGCCCCCAGGAATTTTTCCAGAAGAAAATTCTTTTCTTTCAAGTTTGTTCGGATTTTTTCTTCCAGGACATCCGGTTCCGTGAGGTCAATGGCGCGAACCCCTGCCCTGGTTATTTTGTCTTCATAGCATGGCCCGATGCCGCGGCCCGTGGTGCCGATCTTATCTTTCCCTTTAGCCTTTTCCCTGGCCAGGTCCAGGGCTTTGTGATAGGGCATGATCATATGCGCTTTTTCGCTGAGTGAAAGCCTTTCGGGACCCACCGTGATACCGGCTTTTTTTAAGCTTTCCATTTCTTCTAAAAGCACCTCCGGATCCACCACCAGGCCGTTTCCAATGAGGCATTTCTTGTTTTCATAGAGAATGCCGGATGGAACGATGTGAAAAATAAACTGCCGATCATCCACCTCCAGGGTATGACCCGCATTGTTCCCCCCCTGAAATCTCACCACAAATTCCACTCCGGCCGTCAGAAGGTCAACGACTTTCCCTTTGCCCTCGTCACCCCACTGTGTCCCGACCACTACGATATTGGCCATTGCTTCTTCCTTTCTTTCAGATCCGTTTGAAAATTCCGATAATCTTGCTGAGTATCAATATCCCGATTATCATAGTCCCTTCCGGGCGTTATAAGACATACCTGATCACTGTATTTTTTGAGAAGGGACCGTGCCCCCACATCACCGGTAAGTGCTTTCAGTTCAAAAAAAAGATCGCGCCTGAACACGACCGGATGAGCGGCGCGTTCGCCGATTTTGATGGCCCCGATGGGCAGCTGGGCCTTCAAGTAACCCTCAATCAAAAGATTGATCACATCATGATCTATAAACGGCATATCCGCCAGAAGAATCATCCCATGATCGTGGCTGTGCGCAATTTCCTCCGCCCCGGCAACCAGGGAAGAGCTGATGCCTTCCCGGTAATCCGGATTATGGACTATGGTCAATCTGGAATCCCTAATTACAGCGCCCAGCGACCCTTCAATTTCATGGGCACGATGCCCCAGGACCAGCACCACCCGGTCCAGCCGGGATTCGAGGGCGGCGGTCAGTGTTCTTTCAACAAGGGTCATGCCGGCAACGGGCAGCAGTTGTTTCAGACTGCCCATGCGTGCGGACACACCGGCGGCAAGCAGAATGCCCGCCACCCTCCGGCCGAAGGAGACCCCTTGCATCTTTATTAAGGTTCCTGCGCCTTGACTTTTCCGGCCTGTTCGATCATTTCAAGCAGTGACGCCATTTTGGGGCTTGACGGACGTTCAAATGCTTTTTCCCACTGCTCAGGGGTCAGTTCCGCCTTTAAATGGGTCTCTACCGGAAAATGAACATACCAGCAGTCCAACGTCTTAAAACATGGCAGACCCTTGTTTTCCATACGACAAAAGGAAAAAGGGATCTGATGGCCCAGTCTGGGGCACCGAATGGTTTGCTCATCTGTGGGTGGGATGTTTTCCGTCATAGTTTATCCGCCTGTTTATAGGCCTTTGTGTCACATTCGGCCCCGGTAAAACCGTTTTACCGGGGCCGTACGCTGTAATTTCAAGACCTAGTCAAAACCACCGGCATCGTATTGCTGTGGTTTGGGAAGCGGTGCGATGTCCTCAAGCGCCCGTTTGATTTCTTCTTCGGGAAGGGGATGATCCTTGAGCCGGCCCTCAAAATAAGCCTGATAAGCCGCCATATCCACAAGGCCGTGCCCACTCCAGTTAAACAAAATGACCTTTTCTTTGCCCTCTTCCTTGGCTTTTTTCGCCTCACGGATGACCATGGCTATGGCATGGTTACACTCCGGTGCACTGATGAATCCTTCGGTTCGGGCAAAGGCGACACCCGCCTCAAAGGTTTCCATCTGGCTTACGGATTCCGGCCTGATAAGATCATCTAAGATCAGTTGGCTGACGAGGGGGGCCATGCCGTGATACCGCAGCCCGCCCGCATGAATGGGCGCCGGCACAAAATTATGCCCCAGGGTGTGCATGGGCAGCAGCGGGGTCATCTGGACCGTGTCCCCGAAGTCGTAGGCAAAGGGTCCCTTGGTCATGGTGGGGCATGAAGTGGGCTCTACCCCGATGATTTCAATCTCTTTCCCATGGATCTTGTCGCGAACATAGGGGAAGCAGTTCCCGGCAAAGTTGCTTCCACCACCGGCGCAACCGATGACCACATCCGGATAATCCCCGGCAATGTCCATCTGCTTCTGGGTCTCCAATCCATTGACAGTCTGGTGCAGCATTACATGGTTTAAAACACTGCCCAGAGAATATTTGGCCCCTTCGGTGTTAACAGCCTCCTCCACCGCCTCGCTGATGGCAATGCCCAGGCTTCCCGGTGATTCAGGGTCCCGTTCCAGGATGGTACGGCCGGCGTTTGTTTCGGAACTGGGACTGGCAACACACTCTGCCCCCCAGGTTTGCATCATAAGACGTCGATACGGTTTCTGGTTAAAAGAGATTTTCACCATAAAAACCTTACATTCCAGACCGAAAAACGCGCAGCACATGGAAAGCGCGCTTCCCCACTGGCCTGCCCCGGTTTCAGTGACGATCTTTTTGGTGCCGAAGACCTTGTTGTAGTAAGCCTGCGCAATGGCTGTATTGGGCTTATGGCTCCCTGCCGGGCTGACCCCTTCGTTTTTGTAATAGATTTTGGCCGGTGTATCGAGATATTTTTCCAGGTTATACGCCCTGTAAAGGGGGGTCGGCCGCCAGATGGCGTATTTTTCCAGCACCTCTTCAGGGATATCGATCCATCTCTCCTGGCTCACTTCCTGCTCGATCAGGTTCATGGGGAAAATGGGCGCCAGATCGTCGGGGCCGACCGGCTCCCCGGTTCCGGGGTGTAACGGCGGTTCCATGGGCGTGGGCATATCCGCCATAATATTGTACCATTGACGCGGCATCTCCGATTCGGGTAAAAAGATCTTTTTAGTTTTCATGACATTTTCGCTCCTGATCTATTGGTTGACATATTCAGCCGCGGCACCAACGCCACGACCGATTCCCAATTTGCTGCGCCGCATACCGGTTGCGCATGCGGATGATAACCATAAGAATCCGTGTTCAGTGAACCTATGCTTTCGTACTACCGGTGGTGTTGAAAATTTGTGATACGTCCAGAACACCCAAAGACGTTTGAAAACCAAACAGAAGGCTAGTGTGTTTGGCCCATAAAGTCAAGCATGGAACTACCACAATTTTCAGGAGGTTTTAGGATGCACCTAACAGAAATGCGACTTTTAATAGAAAAATACCCCACGACCCGGCATTACCCATTTAATTTGAAAGTGCTTCAGGAAACCAGACGTCTGGGTTTCACCTCCCCGGTGACCTTTCTGGTGGGGGAAAACGGTGCGGGAAAATCCACACTGCTTAGAGCACTGTGTCAGAAATGCGGCATCCATATCTGGGAAAAGGAACGGGGAGACCGCATGGAACCAAACCCTTATGAAGAGTTGCTCTACCGGTATATGGATGTTCAATGGACAAACGGTCGTGTGTATGGATCTTTCTTCGGCTCCGAAAATTTTCGTAATTTTGCCGAATACGTGGATGAATGGGGGGTATCAGACCCGGAAAGCCTGAAATATTTCGGTGGTAAATCTTTGGTCACCCAATCCCATGGCCAATCCATGATGTCATTTTTCAGGGCCCGGTATCAAATCAAGGGCCTTTACTTTATGGATGAACCGGAAACGGCCCTTTCGCCTAAGAGCCAGTTGGAACTGGTTCGCATATTGAAGGAAATGGGTGAAGCTGGCCACGCCCAATTTATTGTGGCCACCCACTCCCCCATCCTTCTGGCGTGTCCCCGTGCAATCATTTACAGTTTCGATCATTGTCCCGTAGAACCCATCGAATATGAGGAAACAGAATACTATAAGATTTTTAAAGACTTTCTGGAGAACCGGGAGCAATATTTGTAGAATAACGGATTTCAAATCAAAACAGATTTCAGTTCTTCCTGGATATATTGCAACTGGTCGACCTGCTCCTCTCCCATCTCTTTGTCGGGGGTTCCGGCTTTCACCTTTTTTCGCAGGGCTTTGAGTTCATTTTCAAGATCAATGATGTTGTTCAACAGCGTGGTTTTCACATCGGGACCCTCTTTTTCCGGTACCGGTTCATCCACGGAGACCGCTTTTGATTTGAGGATCAAACGCTCTTTCCATTTGGGGATATGGGTAATCAGGTTGAGTTTTTCAGCAATTTCCCGGACCAGGGTTTCGCTGGCCGTAATTTCCCCATGTACCACAAAAACCTTCGGGTTACTTTCGAAATGGGAAATCCATTCCATGAGGTCCGCCTGGTCCGCATGGGCCGAAAAACCGCCAATGGGATAAACCTTTGCTCGGACCGCCACATTTTCCCTGAATATCTTCACCTGCTTTTCACCATCTACAATTTTTCTGCCGGTGGTCCCCTTGGCCTGAAATCCCACGATCACAATACTGGCCCCTGTTCGCCACAGGTTGTGTTTCAAATGGTGCTTGATCCGTCCCGCCGTACACATGCCGCTGCCGGCAATAATGATGGCGGAACCCGGTTTTTCATTGATGGCCATGGATTCCCGGGTGGTGGGGGTAAATTTCAGGTTGGGCATGTCAAATGGGTCAAACCCCGCATCCACAATGGCACTGGCCTCCTCGTCATAATATTTTTTGTTTTTCCTGAATATTTTGGTCGCTTTGATGGCGAGCGGGCTATCCAGGTAAATGGGGATATCCGGAACAAGCCCTTCTCGGTGGAATTCGCCCAGGATGTAAAGGATTTCCTGGGTCCTCTCCACGGCAAAGGCAGGAATAATAATTTTTTCGTTATGGGAAACACTGTAATTGATGGCTTCCACCAGTTCTTTTTTGCTGTCTTCAAAACTCCGGTGAAGACGATTCCCGTAAGTGGACTCCACGAAGAGATAATCGGCGTCAAAAATTTCATGGGGATCCCTCACAATCAGCTGGTCCTGTTTGCCCAGATCCCCTGAAAAGACCACTTTGATGGTTTCATCCTTTTCCTCGATCCATAACTCCAGAATGGAAGAGCCAAGGATATGCCCCGCATTGCGAAGCCGTGCTTTCACCCCCGGTCCAGGGGTTAACACCTCATCTCTTTCCACGGGGTGAAGGCATTTGAGGCTATTTTCCGCGTCTTCCGTGGTGTAAAGGGGTTCCACAGGCGATTTGGCCTGACGGGAATTCTTGCGGGTCTGCCATTCCGCATCCATTTCCTGGATGTGGGCGGCATCCAGCAGCATAATCTCGCACAATTCAGCGGTGGGTGGGGTGGTGATGATTTTGCCCTGGAACCCGTCTTTCACCAGCTTGGGAATCCGTCCACAATGATCCACATGACAATGGGTCAGAAACAGTGTTTCAATCTCTTTAGGATCAAATCCCCACGGCTCCCGATTACGGCCTTCCATCTGCCGGCCCCCCTGAAAAAGCCCGCAGTCCACCAACATTTTTTTGTTACCGGGTGATTCCACCAGATAGCAGGAACCGGTTACACTTCCTGCCGCACCCAGACATGTAATTCTGATCATAATGTGGATCTCCTTTCGTGGTACATCAATCATCACTCCCGTCGGAATGACGGTACAATTTCCCCGTATAATTGGTCACCAGCAGGGAATCACCGTCCTGCCCCGCCAGATAATCCGGTAAAAGCGGCACCTTGCCGCCGCCGCCCAGTAGATCGATGGCAAAATGGGGAACAGAGAGGCCGGATGTGTGTCCCTGCAGTCCCTGTATGATATTTAAACCCCGGTTCAGCGAAGTCCTGAAGTGGGATGTTCCCCGGACCGGGTCACCATGAAAGAGATAGTAGGGTTTAACCCGGATTGTCAAGAGTTTCCGCATCAGAGGCCCCATGATATTCACGTCATCGTTCACCCCTTTCAAGAGGACCGTCTGGCAACTTAAGGGGATACCCACATCGGCGAGGCGGTTACAGGCCAAGCTTGACTCAGGCGTAATTTCGAGAGGATGATTGAAGTGGATATTGATATAGAGCGGATGAAATTTTTGAAGCAGCATGGCCAGTTCCGGTGTGACCCGCTGCGGCAGCGTGCAGGGGACCCTTGTGCCGATCCGTATGATTTCCACGTGGCTGATGGCGTGAATGGCGCTCAGGATTTCCCGTAACCGGGCATCTTCCAGAAGCAGCGGGTCCCCGCCGGAAAGGAGCACATCCCGCACTTCTTTGTGCGCCCTGATATACTCAATCCCCTGTTCAATGGACGCGTCCGTCACCATTGAAGGCCGGCCCACCTTTCGTTTCCGGTTGCAGAACCGGCAGTACATAGCACATTGGGAAGACACCAGGAACAGGACCCGATCCGGATACCGGTGGGTCAGACCGGGAACGGGCGAATGGCCTTCCTCGTTCAAGGGGTCCGCCACCGCCCCTGCATCGTCCAGTTCCCGGACATCCGGCATGCATTGCCGGTATATGGGGTCGTTCTCTTCCCCAATGAGCCCCATGTAATAGGGGTTGATGCGCATGGGATACCGGGAAATAACGCGCTTCAGTTTTTCCCGGTGGGTCGAGGGGAGGCGGGGCAGTGCATCCAGGGTTACGATACTTTCCGAAAGCAGACGTTTCCACAGGGGCTCATCACCTTTCACAGCTTTTTCATTCATGGCTCGGACGTCCCTGTTCCGCAACCATCCGAATGATTTTTTTTGATGTGTATTCCGCCACATCGGCCAGACCGTCCAGGGGCATGAATTCAAGGGCGTTGGCTGAAAAAAGACATGTGGCCGACGGGGGAAACTCGTCATCGGCCAGGTAAAAAATGGTGCAGACCGCAATCTTCGGAAAAGGATAGAGCAGCATGGAAAAATCGCCGCTTTGAATCGCTTCTCCATCAAAGGCCCGTATAATTTCTTCTTTTTTTCCCAGAATCTTATTCACATGGGGGACCAATACCCGCTCGCTGTTGGCGCTGAAAGCCCCGTGATAGGGCATGCTTCCCGGAAAATCCTTGAAGGCCTTGTAAGGCTCAATCTGAATTTTCGCCTGACCTGCACGCATCGCATAAAGGGAGACCAGGAGTCCTTTGGGATCCACATCTTTTTGGCCTCTAAACATCACCTTTTCGTGATCGAACCAGGCCGGTTCGCCAAAGGCCTGGAGGGAAAACCCCCCACCGCTTTTTGAAGCCCCCAGGCGCGCTTCCAGATCAGGGGGGAGTTTATCAAACAGGCCTGAAAGATTTTTCGTGATCAGTTTTTCATAAGTTGTTGTCATGGGTTTTCTTCCTCATTTCGAATTTTCTTCACAATACCTTCCGTAAATGCACAAAGCCGCCATGGTTCCCACGGCCTCGATGAGCTCCGGAATGGATATCTGCTGGTTAAACCCGCCCAGATGAGGTCCGGTAACCAGCGTGATATCTTCAGCCGCTCTTTTCATTTGGTGTGCTTCTTCCTTTGAGACGCGACGTTCCATCAAGAAATCCAAAAACGCCGCGTCCGTCATTTCCTGCTGGTCCGCAACCCTCAAAATTTCCTCCATGTATCGATCCATTCCCATCTCATCCACCATGCGCTCCGCCAGAGCGGAAAAATTGACCGGTATGGTGCCTTTGAAAGGCTTCCCCGCAAAACCTTTGTAATAATGGTTGAAAATACTCTCTATGATTTCTGTGAGCAGGGGTTTGTGAAACAGTTGTCTCGCGTCCACGGGCTGGCCCTCGGGTCCCAATCCCACCTTGCGACTGTCTTTCATGCGAAAATAGCTTCCCGTTACCAGCAAAAGACTCAACAGCTGATCTCCCATGGGTGAATAGACCTTTCGGGCAGGACCTTCAAACGTCTCCAGGTGTTCAAAATCCCGAAGGCCGGAGAGACCGAAATTGGGGTAATGGCAGGACCAGAGCCACTGGTCCAGTCGCCCCGCCCGCTGCCAGAGATATCGGCCCTGATCATCTCTTCTGGGACCCTGCACCCGGTTATGAAACAGGGGTATGGGAGCGGTATGAATCATGCCCAGGCCGGTCAGTTTCCCGAACAAGAATGCGTTCCGGCATATGGTTTCATGAAATTCTTCGTCGTTCAGCTGTTTTTTAAAATCCACTTCGTTGGGATATCTGAAGTAATCGGGGTGCGCCAGAAAAGCGATGGCAAAGCCCTTTGAATGGCGCCTGTTCCCGCGGGGAGCGGGAATGGGCAAGTCTTTTAACCGGAATGAAAGACTCCCACCAACCGTTATGATTTGAGGGATATGGAACCTCGTGGGAAAAACATAACCGTTGCGCCTCAGATGATATAGCCAGGCCGCCTCCTGAAGCAGGGATTCGGGGTCATCCCTTTCACCGGCCAGCTTGATTACCAACAATCGATCATTTATGGCCGTTTTTACCACGAGGCTTCTGCCCATGAAACGGGGCATCCCCTCACATGACGTCTGGGTTTCCTCCAGAAAGGTCTGCCACCCCAAAATGGGGGATCTTGTTTTCCCTTCTGGCTTCGGATCAGGGCCCGAAATGGTGAAAGGAAGGGCTCCCAGGGCCTCGGCAGCAGCCCGCTGTGCATGGCCCGTGGTTCGGCTCATCATGTTCATGACCGCATCATGAGCCTTTCGGGCGCAAGCGTCATGGGGAAGGCAGGCCAGCACGGAACAAAGAGCGCCGGCTGCTTCTTTGAACAGAAAATAGGCTTGGGTCTGGCCTGAAACAGCGCGGTTATAAAAAAGACTTTCCAACCCGGCGATGGTTTTTGGGCCAATCTTTTCGGGCCGTGCTCCGGCCAGCGTATGAATCCGGCAAACAGCCAGATATTTAGCGGAAAAATCATAATGGTCATGATTCAGAACGATTTCCGCATCGGTCAATTCCCTTTTAATATTGTGCCGGTTCATGCTCACGAAAAATATTTGACAAGTTCGGATAATTCCTTTAATTTTTACATTCAGGCCGGGCTGATGTCATCCATTGGGCCACGGTCCTTCGAGGCCGATACCATATGTCAAAAACCGCTGATTTGCAATCATCCGTTTATACCTGCGCCATAAATGATTGGAGGCCATTTTTTTATGGATCGAAAACCTACCTATGAAGAACTGGAAAAAAAGCTAGCACGCCTGGAAGCGCAACTCCAGGAGGCCCGCAAAATGGATTCTCTCGGCACTTTGGCAGGGGGTGTTGCCCACCAGTTCAATAACGCGCTCACGGCCATTACCGGAAATATCGGCCTGATGGAGATGGATCTGCCCGAAGACCAGAATTTTTCCGGAAACATCGCGGATATGAAGGCGTCGGCCCACCGAATGGTCAATCTGACAAAACAGCTCCTGGCCTATGCCCGGGGGGGGCGTTACCATTTACAGATCACACCCATACGGGATTTTCTGGAAAACACCCTTTCCCTCGTTGAACATACCCTTAAACCCTCTGTGCGCCTGGAAACGGATTTGCCCCTCGATTTGATGCAGGTGAAAGCGGATCGCACTCAGATGCAGATGGTGATATCGGCCATCGTGGCCAATGCCAATGAAGCCATCGAAAAAGATGGGCGCATCAGGGTTTCCGCCCGGAATGTGGAACTGGATGAGGCGTCCTGCAAAGGGTCCATGCAGCCGGGGCCCTATGTTCAGGTGACCATCACGGATGACGGCAAAGGGATGGATGAGGAAACCCAGAACCGGATTTTTGAGCCTTTTTTCACCACCCATTTTATCGGCAGGGGCCTGGGGATGGCTGCCGTTTACGGGATTATGTCCAACCATGAGGGATCCATTACCGTGGAATCCCAACCGGGTGAAG
>CAZPQA010000064.1:0-18988 GCA_964588535.1 uncultured Desulfobacteraceae bacterium | reverse complement strand
CGGAATTGCAGCAGATCCGGATCGGCCGGTCCAAAACCGTCGGTCTGCAGAAGGGCCAGGAGTTTTGCGGCATTTGCATCCCCCTTCATACCCTGAAGCACACTGGCCAGTTTTTTCGTTGTGTTGTTGGCACCTCCGAACCAGACCACCGGGCTGGTGGGCAGTTCCCGGGAAATGTGCATGACCTTGATCTTCTTGCCCACGGACATGGTTTTGACGGTCTCATACTGGACCCGATCCAACACAACCCCCGTGATTCTTCCCTTGGCCAATGAGCGCAGTGACCGCAGGGGACGAAAAGTCCCCTCCAGGGTACAGGGCAGCCGACCCGGCGGCAATCCAAACAGCAGACAGGAAACGGCCCTTTTTTCAAAGAGCATGTTCCCCAAAATTTTCCCGTCTAAAGATTGCCAGTCCGAACCCGCATCCTTCCGGGTCATCAATCGCCAGATATCTTTTGCGAATCCGCCGGGCCTGGTGGCGGCCATGGGCGTCATCTGAAAACCGGTGGAGTGCTGGGCGTAAACTCCCAATTGCACGATGCCCCATGCCGGGGGTGAGGCTTCCAAGAAGGCCAGTGCAGGTTCCAAACGGTTGAAATAGTGGCCCTTAATCGCTTCACCAGATCCCATTTTCTGCTGAATATAATGGGCAAAGGCATCCATCACCGGACGTGCTTCCGCTTCCGTCCCCGGCTGACCCGGTTGGATCACAGCGAAATCCAGGTTGCCTGCTTCGGCATGTCCCATAACCACCCAGAGAAACATGGTAAAAAAGAGAATGATAACCCCGTTTTTTTTCAAAACAACCCTCTGTTGTCAGTTTTTTTCGCCCTTGGTAAAATGACCCATCAATTTCAGGATGGGCGGCAGCGCAAACAGGCTCGCCAGCATGCCCATTAAGGATCCCAGCACCATGATGGCGCCCAGGCTTGCGAGTCCCCGGTGCTGGGCAAACAGCAAACCGCCGAAACCGATCATGGTGGTGGTAAAGCTGAGGGCCACGGCGGTGGGGGTTCCCGTATAAAAGAGCCCCCCAACCCCCGACTGCGCGCGGCGATCGGCGAGCAAGGGTTCAATTTCCCGCCAGCGGGCCAGGAAATGCACCCCCCCGTCCACTCCGATGGCAATGAGGACGGGAATGGCAAAGAAGTTGGCCAGATTGAAGTGAAGCCCCAGCCAGCCCATCAGTTCCAGCAGCCATAGCATACTTATGCCCAAAGGTAAAATAGTAAGCAGTACATATCGAAACGAACGGGCATAAATCCACAATATCAGGGATACCAGCAAAATGGTCAGCGCAGCTGCCTGGAGAAATGTGCGATGCATCAACCGGGCTGATTCGTACACCCCAACAGGCACCCCGCTCACATGGGGGTCTACTTTTCTCAGGTCTGCCAGAAAATGCCCCAGTGCATCAAAGTCCCACACGTCACCCGTGGGGCTGATTTTAATCTGGTAGCTTCCATCTCTGCCCACATAAAGGTCTCTGAGACCGGGCGGAAGGTTTTTGGGCGTGACCGATTTTGCCCCGAGCCATCGTTTCAATTGTTCAAGGGATGTGGTAATATCCCGGCCCAATGCCGACTCCAGTCCCTCAAGGCGGGCCGCCCGTTTCGGATACCGGTCCAACTGCTCAATGGCGGCATCAAGCGCGTCCATATTCTTTCCCACAAGTGCAAGTTCCGGCCTGGCCCCTGCAGCAAACAGTTTTTCTTCCAGGTTCTCCAGGGATTCAGACAAACGCAGAAGCGCCGCCGCAAGCTGTTTGGCGTTTATGGGATGTTCCGGCGGCGGTTGATCCGGGATATTTTCAAGGGCCCTGGCCGCCTTTTGGTATTGGGCTGATTTTTCCTCCTGCCCGGTGGGAATGAAATCTATAACGCTTTCCACCCGGCCCACAGAGGGGATGGCCATGAACTTCTTCGTCAAGCTTTTGACCTGTTCCAGGGTCTTGGCTGAAACGATGGCATACCAGGTGGATTCATCAGCGGTTTCAATCAGAATCCTTTCATATTCAACGGATTCCAGTCCTCGGGCCTGAAGTTCCAGCAGGTTGTAATCGAAACGCACCTTGAAAAGCCCGGGAAGGGCCAGAAGGGTTATGGCCAGCAGAATGGTCAGCACCAGTTTCGGGCGTTTAAAAACCCGTTCCAGCAGAGGCATGGCCATGATTCTGGGCATTGAGGAAGGAAAAAGGTTTTTTTTACCGGCCAGCAGCAGCATGGCGGGCAGTACAAACATCATGGATACCAGGCAGAATAGCACGCCGGTACCACCGATGAGTCCCAGTTGCGCCAGGCCGATGAAATCAGATCCCAGCACCGAATAGAACGCGCAGACCGATGTAATGGCGCCCAAAATCACGCCGGGACCGGTTCGAAACAAAGACGCCCGAACGGCATCCTCCACCCCAAGTCCTTTGCCGTGGGCTTCCACATAGCGCATGACCACGTGAATTCCAAAATCCACACCGATACCCACCAGCACCAGGGCAAAAACCACTGACAGCAGATTCAACTCTCCCACCGTAACCGTGGCGAATCCGAAACTCCACGCCATGGCCATGGCCAGCGAAAGCAGCACCAGAAAGGGCCTTAGCCATCCATGGAGGACGATCGTGAACAGGACTCCCACAAAAAGTACCGCAATAACGGCCGCCCGCGTCATGTCCCGGTCCGTGGTCTCCATTTCGTCTGCCTGAAGTGCGGGCCTTCCGGTGAGCCCCACCGCCAGGCCCGGAAAGTCCGCACAGGTGGTTTCAAGGGCCTCGCGCACCGCCGCAAGCGGTTTGCCGATCACATCCAGGGCGCCGAAATCCTTGGCCGGCAGGATACGCATGACCAGCAGTCGGCCGGAAGCGGTAAAAAAATACTCGCCGCGGCCCTGGCTGAGATCAAACAGCGAACCATCAGGCTTTTTACCCGACAATGTTTCATCCACATTCCCCAGAAGATCTTCAAGGAACCCCAGCGCCTGCCCCAGCAACGCCGGATCCATATCCACCAGATGGGCAGGCACGAGACCTGCCCCTACCCCGTCTTCCGCTGTCTGTCCTCCGAAAAGCTCCGCAACTATGCTGAAGAAGCCGGCAAGAGACCCGTCCCGAACCCACCGATCCACGAATGGTGCTAGAAAGGAAATCATGCGCGTAAGCTTCAGGGCTTCTTCAGGAGAGGCGAAAAGCAGGGCGCTGTCCCCCAGGTCCTGGGATGAAATACGGTAATAGACAGCTTGAATGAGGTCGGGCTGTTTCTGCAGAAGGGTATTCATGCGCTCGGCGAATTCGGTGGCCCGCTTTTTCCCTTCCTCTGTTCCATCGGTTTGAATGACCGCGAAGAGATATTCCTGGTCTCCAAAATTTTCAAGGTGTTCCAGATATCTTTTTTGAAAGGGAACTGACGGCGAGACCAGGGAGTCCTGATTGCTGTTCAGGTGCAGAAAAAAGGCGGAAACCAGGGCCGAGATCAATGCCAGCCCCAGCCCTGAAACAATGATCAAACCGGGATGATGGCGGACCAGGCGCCAGAGTAGGTTCAGGACAGGCGCCCTTTTTTGGGGGGGTTGTTTCATGCGGATCCAGGCAAAACTGATGGTCTTTCTATTTTTGGGGGGAGTGTAAGAAAACCTGCGGGTTGTGTCAAGACGGTATTCCCTCTCGGTGGAGTTTTATCTGATTTCGAGCCTGACATGGAAATTTGTGAGCGATGCATGGCCCGGGTTTTTCATTTTTTCTTCCCATAAGCCCGTCCCTTCCATTCCGCCCCCTTTCCCTGCCAGAAGCGGACGGCTGAAGTCCAGGTCATGGCCAGAAACAACAACCCGATCAAGGGCATCAGAAAGGCCCACTTCCAGTTCAAGTGATAAAATTTCAAAGTGGGGATGTAGCCCAGCATCATGGCCATAAGGGCACATAGAGATAAAATGCCGGCTGTGACGGATGGAAAAAGGAGGCCGGCGACGGGCAAGCCGAACATGAGGACCATGACGCCGGTCAACAGCAGCAGCAGGGTGATGGAGTAGCGCAGTTGATGAAAGGCGGTCCTGGCCACCATGCTCCAGATAACCCCGGGTCGATCATAGACGCGAAGGCTTAAAGCGGAGTGTGTAAGTCCGATCCAGGTGCGACCGCCAATGGACTTAATCTTACGGGCCAGTGCGCAGTCATCGATCAACTGCCCCCTTATGGCAGCAAATCCGCCGATGGCCTTGAGCATATCGGTTCGGAGCAGAATGCACCCACCGGCCGCGGCCGCCACACGCCGATGAGCGGAATTGGAGAGACGAAACGGGTAGAGGAGTTTGAAAAAGTAGATAAATGCCGGCATGAGCAGCTTTTCCCACGGGGAAACCATGCGAAGGTACGCCATCAGGGAAATCAAATGAATTTTTCTTTTCATCATTTCCCGGCGAAGCCTTGAAAGAATGCCCGGCATAAGCTCAATATCCGCATCCAGGAGCAGCACAAGGGGAGTGTCTACCTGTTGAAACCCCTGGTGAAGGGCCCACAGCTTGCCGCTCCATCCGTCTGGAAGGGGCTGGCCTGAAATAATTTTGAGGTCAGTTTCGAACATTTCCCCGGCGAGGGATGTGGTTTTGTCCTCGGATTGATCGTCCACCAGGATCACCTTGACATCTCTTCCCTGTGCCATGACACCTGCCAGGGTGGCCTGGATGACCTCCGCTTCATTTCTCGCTGGAATAAGCACCGTGATATTGCTCAAATCCTCGTTAAAATCATCCGGTTCCCCGTCCAGGAATTCACGGGTTGACCACGGCCGCCAGGGCAGGAGAAGGATGGTGATCCATAGAGCGGCCCCTACAAATGTTAGCAAGGTCAGGAACATGGTTTTTGATCCGGTGTGGTTTCAAAAGTTGACGGAAGTTCAAAGTAATGGGCCGCTTCTGTTTTTTTCCCCCGTTTGAGGCAGCCTGTGCCATAGATCTGACATTTTCGGGAAAGCTCCGTTAAAGCGGCCTTTTTCTGTGATTCACGGAGCGGGCTTTCCTGAAGCAGCTTCTCCAGCGCCCTGATCCTGAATCGGTCCATGCCTGTAAAGCGTGCGGATAACTGATCCGGGTGGCCGCCTTCTTTGATGACGAGGCTTTGCCGAATCAGGAAAACCGGGTAGCGACAAGCAATCCGGAGCCATAGATCATAATCTTCACAGGCGGGTAAACCCTCATCAAAAACACCCACTTCATCAATAAGCGCTCGCTTGAGCATGACCGCTGAGGGGCTCACCAGGCAAAGCACCAGCGAGGGCTCAAAAATATCGCCTGAAGGCTTCAAATGCCGTTTTCCAGGATTGGCGCGCCTGCCGTTTCTGATCCACGTCTCCTCGGTCTGACAGATCATGGCATTGGGGTTTTTGTTAAAAAATGCCGTTTGGACGCTCAGCTTGTCAGGGAGCCAGTAGTCGTCGGAATCCAGAAAGGCGATCAGGGGTGCCGTGGAGGCTTCAATACCCGTGTTTCTTGCGGCGGAAACCCCTTGATTGGCCTTGTGGACCACATATCGGATGCGTTCCTTGAACGGGTGAAGCGTCTTTTCAGTCTCATCTCTGGACCCGTCATCCACAACAATGATTTCATATTCTTTAAAGCGCTGATAGAGGACCGACGAAATGGCCCGGGCCGTTTTTACGGCACGGTTGAAGGTGGGAATGATAACGCTGACGGCAGCCATATGAAAATTCTCTATAATAAAATAAGAAGCCCTGCCAGCAGGAAATTGCATTCTACAAGGCCTTCCAGGACGATCCCGGGAGAAAGCCATTGTTTTTCATAGGCATAAAGACAAAGGAGCAGGGTCAAAAGGGGAATGAGCATCAGGCAAAAAGTTGAACTGACAAGGTTTAACAGGGTAATGCACACCAACAGCAATGCCGTGCCCATGAGAATCCGTTTGAAAAGGGCAAGCGTCCGTTTTTCACCCAGTGTAATGGGTAGGGTTTCCGTGCCCACCATCAGGTCGCCTTGAAGTTGAAACAGGCTGAAAAGAACAGCCCTGGTATAACTGAAGGAAAACACGATAATTGCTGCAATAACAACACTCAAAACCGAACCCGGCGAACCACTGAAAAGGGGCAGAAATACCATGACGGCCGCCCAGGCGAGGGCTTCGGACAGACTGCGGGACCCGGGAATATCTTTGATTTTGACAAACCGGTAACGACTTCCGGCCCCTTCGGGAACCAGGGGGATGCTGTATACAACACCTAAAAAACTTAAGCCCGCAAGGGCCATAAAAGTGCCGAACCCTGTTATGAAAGAGAGGATCAAAGCGATGCCCGTGGCAATGGATCCCATGAGGATCAACAGGATTTTGTATTGTTTTTGAAACGTGGCCCGATCCGGATCATTGTACGAGGCAGCACCCTTGTCCAGAAACCGGTTGAAAACATGCATGGCAAAAATGTACAGGGCCGCCATCAATGGGAAGATCAGGTCTGTTTTTCCACCCGCAAGACGCAGAACGGCACAGGCAAAACTGAATGCACCTATCCCGGCTGCCAGGTTGCTCAGCACCAGGAACCGAAAAGCCCTCTTAATTCCATGAACAAAGGGTGCTTCCTCCCGGGCTTGAATGGCTTCAATTTCCTGCATCACATTTTTGATGAGCCAGTGAGGGGTGGAAGCGCCGGCCGCAAGACCGATCACCTTCATTTGGGAAAGGGCCTCACGGGGCAGTTCCTTTTCCGTTTCCACATGAAAGGTGGGAATATGCGCCCCTTCGGATATCTTGACCAGTCGCTGGGTGTTGGCGCTGTGATGGCCGCCCACCACAACCACCCCTTCCACCCGTTCTTTGAAGGTACGCACTTCCTCCTGGCGTTCGTGCGTGGCATCGCAGATGGTGTCAAAGACCTGAATGTCCGGGAAACGTGCCTGCAGGGCCGAAACGATTTCCTTGAAATCCTCCGCATCCTGGGTGGTTTGTGCCACCACAAAGGGGTTTTCCAGTGGCGGAAGGTTTGCCACATCCGCTTTTTTCTCGATCAGGTGGGCCGGCTCCTTGCTGTAGCCCATCAGACCGATCACTTCCGCGTGGTCTTTGTCTCCCACGATGATGGCAGGGCGGTCCTTGTTGGACTGGTGACGAATAATGGCTTGTACGCGGGTAACTTTGGGACATGTGGCGTCAATGACCTTGAGCCCTGAATTCCGAAGCATCTCCCGTCCATCAGGCGGGATGCCATGGGCGCGAATCAGGATCCTGCCGGTGGTAAGCCCCGTGGTGTCGTCGGTGGCCTTTACCCCTTTGGCCTCAAGAAGGTCCAGCACCTGTTTGTTGTGAATAAGGGGACCAAACGTAAAGAGAGGCCCTTCTTTTTTGTTGGATTCGGCCATGACCATTTCCATGGCCCGTCGCACGCCCATGCAGAAGCCGGCGGTTTTGGCCAATATGACTTTCATGTGGTTTCATCCCCTGACATTGTCTGGCTTTCCATGAGGGTGTCAAAGTATCGGTCCAGTGCGTCCACCATGGTCTGAAAATCCTTGATTCCGGTAAAGGAGCCGCGAAAATAACTGCTGTGGGGCAGACCTTTGGTATATCCCAGGAGCAATCCCCGCATCAGTTTAGAGGCTCTATTTTCACCGATGATGCGGGACAGCAATTCGAAATGCATCGTGATGACGGCCCTTCTTTCAGACAAATCGGGCGGGCGCGCCTCCAGGCCCTGCTCAAGATCCAGAATCTGCCTGAATATCCATGGGTTTCCCATGGCGCCCCGGCCGATCATGACGCCATCACACCCGGTTTCTTCTCTCATTTTCAGGGCCGACTCCGGTTTAAATACGTCACCGTTGCCGATGACGGGAATCCCCAGGTTTTTCTTGACCTCCCGGATAATGCTCCAGTCCGCCTGCCCTGAAAACCCCTGTTTCACGAACCGGGGATGGATGGCGACGGCATCTGCGCCACAATCCTCAATGATGCGGGCGATTACCAGAAAATTGGCCTCCGGTGGGGACCAGCCCGCTCGGATTTTCACGGTCAGGGGAACGGTGCAGACCTTGCGGACGGCCGCGACCATATCCCGAACTGCCGCCGGATTTCGAAGAAGCGCTCCGCCGGACCCGTTCTTGACCACTTTTCTGGCGGGGCATCCCATGTTGATATCCACCAGGTCGGCGCCTTTTTCAACCGCAATTTCAGCCGCCATGGCCATGATCTGGGGGTCTGCACCGAATATCTGCACCGAGAGGGGCTTTTCCTCGGGAGAACCCTCCAGGTAGCGAAAGGTCTTTTCATGGCCCCGGGAAAGACCCACGGCGCTCACCATCTCCGTGACCACGAGACCTGCCCCCAGTCGCTTGGCGATCAAACGAAACGGCGGATTGGTGATGCCGGCCATGGGGGCCATGATGAGCCGGTTCTTGAGCGTGAGCGTACCGATCTTTAACATGGTTAAGGTGTAGGGGCGCCCAGTTTAATATTTGGGCCCAATTTTGAACTGGGCGCCCCTACTGATAGCCCCCACCGGGCAGATCTCCACGCAGGCAAGGCATTCGTCACATGGGACTGTCTCAGCTGTTTGATGACCATAGAATCTGATGACGGTTTTAAACCCCCGATCGGCAAAATCCATCAGAGGGGCACCGTGGGCATCACGGCAGACCTGAATGCATTTTCCGCAAAGGACACACCGGTTGGGATAGTGGATCAGGGACGGATGATCATCCATGGTTTCCTGACTTTTTCGGAAATGTTCCAGGCGTTTGGGCTTGAGTCCCACTTTCAGAAAACTGGCGATTTTCTGCAGTTCGCATTTCTTGTTGGCCGGACAATGGCTGCAGTCCACATGGTGCACGGACAACAATAGTTCCAGGGCTGTCCGCTGCAGCCGCCGCACCGCCGGTGTGTCGGTCTTCGCCACCATGTTCTCAACCACTTCCATCTGGCATGAGGGGACCGGTTGATGGTGGCCCTCAATTTCCACAAAACAGAGCCGGCAGGAAGCGGGGGGATGTTCCAGCATGTCCATGTAGCAGAGGTTGGGAACATATATCTCATTTTCAAGGCAAGTCTTGAGCAGATTGGCCCCTTCCTTCACTAGAATTTCCCGATTGTCTACAATTATTTTGATCATGGTGTTGCTCTATTCGTTTAATCTGCCGGCCGTTCCACAATAGGCGCCAGATTCGGCGGCGATACCTTCACAACCGCATCATACTCAGGAGGACACGCTGTAACGCATTCACCGCACTTTACGCAGAGGGTCTGATCGACCCCTTTTTTTCGATTGCCGGTGGTGAAAATGGCCTCCACGGGGCAGCACCCCACGCACGCGTCGCAACCCCGGGCACACTTGTCCAGGTCAATGTAAAAAGCCGTCAAATCACGACACATGCAGGCCGGGCACCGTTTTTCCCTGATGTGGGCGTCATATTCGTCCCGGAAATATTTCAGAGAAGTCAAAACCGGATTGGGTGCCGTCTTTCCCAGACCGCATAGAGACCCGGCCTTGATGTCTTCACTGAGCGA
Organism: uncultured Desulfobacteraceae bacterium; assembly: GCA_964588535.1. Taxonomy (GTDB): domain Bacteria; phylum Desulfobacterota; class DSM-4660; order Desulfatiglandales; family Desulfatiglandaceae; genus NaphS2. Next base: position 9,496 of record CAZPQA010000064.1, on the reverse strand, counting down.
TTCCAGAATCTCCAGGTCTCCCTCGCGCCCCTCCCCCTTGGTGATGCGAACCAGAATTTCCAGCAGGTGGTGGGTGCCCACCCGGCAGAAGGTACACTTCCCGCAGGATTCCTTCTGGGTGAAATCCAGGAAATACCGTGCCACGTCCACCATGCAAGTATCCTCATCCATGACCACCATGCCGCCGGAACCCATCATGGCCCCGGCTTCGATCAGGGAGTCGAAATCGATGGGGGTATCCAGGAAGTCCGATGGAAGACACCCCCCGGAAGGCCCGCCGATCTGAACGGCTTTGAACGCTTTTTTATTGGGAACGCCGCCGCAGGTATCGAAAACCAGGGTACGCAGGTCCACGCCCATGGGAATTTCCACCAGACCCGCATGCCGCACATTGCCCACCACGGAAAAGATGGCGGTGCCCGGGCTTTTTTCCGTTCCGATCTCCCGAAACCGCTCAGCCCCCCGGGCTATCAGGAAAGGAACCGTTGCAAAGGTTTTTACATTGTTGATAACTGTGGGTTTCCCCCAGAGCCCTTTTTCAACCGGGAAAGGGGGACGGTAGGTGGGCATGCCGCGGCGACCTTCGATGGATTGAATAAGGGCGGTTTCCTCCCCGCACACAAAAGCCCCGGAACCCTGAAAAACCTCGATTTTCAGGCTGAACGGGCTGCCCAGGATCTGATTTCCCAGAAGTCCTGTTTCCTCGGCCTGGCTTATGGCCCGGGTGACCATTTTGACCGCAAGAGGATATTCCGCCCTCACATACACAATGGCATTTTCCGCCCCCACCGCGTGGGCGCAGATGGCGATCCCTTCCAGCACCTGATGGGGGTTGCTTTCCAATATGGTCCGGTCCATGTAAGCCCCGGGATCCCCCTCGTCGGCATTGCAGATGACGGTTTTTCCCTTGCTTTTTGAATCTGCCGCCAGCGCCCATTTAAGCCCTGTGGGAAAGCCCGCACCCCCACGGCCCCGCAGGCCGGCCGCCCCAACTTTTTCGATGATTGTTTCCGGTGATGATTGAAGGGCTTTGACCAGAGCGCTGTATCCGCCGTGGGCCACATAATCCTCGATCTCTTCGGGGTCTACCTGACCACATTTTTCCATGACCAGTCGTTTTTCCATATTGAACCGTGGGAAATCCCATACCTGGGGAATCATGTCGTTTTCAACCATGGCCCCCATGAGATATTCAAAAAGCGGGTCCCCTTTTTCCAAAAAGGATTTCACCAGCATCCGGGCTTTTCCCGGTGTAACATGGTGATACAGGATCGCAGGGAAACCGGGGTTTTCAATGATTACCACCGGCTCTGCATAGCAATGTCCTATGCACCCCACCGGATGAATGTGGGCTGCCATGTTCCGCTCCGCCAGGGCTTCTTCAAAGGCCGCTTTGGTCTCCAGCGCCCCCGACGCAATGCCGCAGGTGGCCATGCCGATATGGATGACGATACCGAAAGAATCTTCCAGCGATTCACGCTTTGCCAAGGCCTTTTTGCGAATGGGGGCAAAGGCCTCTTCCAGATTCGCTTTATTGTTGGGATCCATTTTTTTGATTTCCCCGGGCCTGTTTTCCCCGGGCCTGTTTTTCCTTTTCGATCTGAAACCCCAAAATCAACCCTTCCACCTTGCTGGGGGCCACCCGGCCGTGAGCCGTTTCATCCACAATCACCACCGGCGCCAGAGCACAGCATCCCACGCAGGCCACCCGTTCAATGCTGAATTCCCGGTCCGGGGTGGTTTCTCCATGACCTATTCCCAGCTTTCGTTCAAAATTCTCTAAGATGATCTCGCCCCCCCGCACATGGCAGGCAGTGCCCAGGCACACCTTCATGTGATGTTTCCCCGGCGGGTGAAACCGAAACTGGTTATAGAAGGTCGCCACGCCATAAACTTCGCAAAGGGCCAGTTCGAGGGTGTCAGCGACCATCTGAAGGGCATCGGGCAACAGGTAGGCATGCCGTTCCTGGATCATCTGAAGCATGGGGATAAGGTTTTTCCTCTCTTTTTTAAACCCTTGAAGCCGACCCGCAATATCTTCCAGCATAGCCGCTTCCTGGGCACGAATGTCGTTATCCACAAGGGATCTCCTCAAATATTTTCCATGGCACCTAGCGCACCGTGAAGCCGGTCCCGAAGCAGAAAACAGAGGCTTTCCATCATTCTGAATCCCATTTTATGATTGCCCACCATGATTTCTCTCAGCTCTGTTCCCTTGATGCTCACCACCGTTGTGGGCTTTCGGCAGACGGCCGAACTCATAAGCGTGTGGGGCTGGCCCAACAGGGTCGACCAGCATCCCATGACCCGCCCTTTCCCCAAGAGTCCGATCACAGCGTTTCCCTTGCGGGTTCCCAGATCCATGGACCGTTCCAGGGAGACGTGTCCTTCTGCTATCACGTGAACATATTCACCGAAATCCCCCTGAGAAAAAACATATTCCCCCGGCTCATAATTTCGCACCTGGCACAGCGTGATGATGTTCTCGATGCAGGGCTCTTCAAGACCCTTGAAGAATTCGCATCCCTCCAGGATTTCTTTGATTTTATTATGATCCATTTTCACCTCCGCTGGTTTCATTTATTTGGAATAAGTTACCGAAGGGAAGAGTTTGCCATCCGTATGGGGCAGAAAAAGCGCTGCAATATATTCGTCGGTAAAAGGCTGATGGGTGGAAAGTTCAATATTGGTCATGGACCTTGATATGTTCAGGCAGGTTTCAAAGGCACTCTCCGAAAATAGACAGGCCCGTGCCCCCGTAAGGGAACTGTTGCCGATGAATTTGATTTTCTCAAGCGGTATATCGGGCAGAAGCCCTATGGCCACCGACTTTGGGATGTTAAGGAAGCTGCCGAACCCCCCGGCCACATACAGGGTGTCGATCATGTCAAACCCCAGCCCGATGTAATCCATGAGGGATTTAATGGCTGCGAATACCGCCCCTTTGCTTTTGATAAGGTTGTCGATATCCGATTCGGTGATGACCACATGGGTGGCGGTTTCCGTTTCATTGGCGTAAGCAATGATGTATTCGGGAATGCCGTCTTCAACAGCCAGGCGGGCGTCTTCCCGATGCCGGTGAAACTTGCCGTCCTGGCCGATGATGTTGTTTCGTACCAGCTCGTAAATGCAGTCGATAAGCCCGGAGCCACAGATCCCACGGGGTTTCTTGCCCCCAATGGTTTCATAATGGAGTTCACCGTCCCCGATGACCACTTTCTCAATGGCGCCGTCGGTGGCCCGCATGCCGCAACGGGTCCCTCCCCCCTCGAAGGCGGGGCCCGCGGAGGCCGAGCAGCACACCAGCCAATCCTGGTTGCCGATGGCGATTTCACCGTTGGTGCCGATATCGATGAGGCACTTGACTTCTTCATGTTCTGATATGCCGCTTGCCAGAACGCCCGCGACGATGTCCCCCCCCACATAAGAGGCCACACAGGGCATGACGTCCAGTATACCCCGGGGGTTGATGCGAATGCCGATCTCGGAAGCCCGGATTTGGGGGAATTCGTCGGTGGTGGGTACATAGGGGTCCAGGCGGATGGAGCAGGGGGTCAACCCCAGGAGCAGGTGGCTCATGGTGGTGTTCCCGGCCGCCATAATAACCTCGATCTCTTCACGGGAAATCCCCCGCCTCTTAACAAGCTTTGCAATCAGGGTGTTGATATTTTTGACCACGGCCTGCTGAATCGGGTCCAGCCCCCCTTTACCGCAGGCAAAGATGACGCGCGAAATAACATCTTCTCCAAAGCTGGCCTGCTTGTTGTGGCACCCTTCCACATCAAGCACTTCGCCGGTGTTCAAATCCAGCAACTGGGCTACCACTGTAGTGGTCCCCACATCCACGGCCAGGCCATAATGGGACTGGGCCGTATCAAAGGGTTCAATTCGCAGAATTTGATAGTTTTCCCCGTGTTTGGCAACTGTCACCGTTACTTTCCAGTCGTTTTCGCGCAGCTTTGTGGAAAGGGTCTGAAGGCAGTCCAGCGGAATATCAAAGGTGTTCCACCCCAGTTCTTTCCTGAGTTCTCTGGCGATCCGTTCCACATCCGGCACATTGTCTTCCACGGTGGGGGCTGAAAGGGCCAGATAAGATTTTTTGACCAAGGGATTCAGTTCCATTTCCGCCGTGGCCTGGCTTTCACCGCCGGTCATGATTTTAGAGGCATCCACACGGGATTCAGCTGGAATGATGATTTCCAGATCATCGTGGATCTGGGTCTGGCAGGCCAGCACATACCCTTTCATGATTTGATCCTGGGAGAAAAAACCCTTCGCATGCGCTTCCCCATGGGCTCGACCCTTCGTCACTTGCACCCGGCATTTGCCGCAGACCCCTTCGCCACCACAAAGATTTGTGATAAACACATCGGCTTGCTGGGCTGCCTCGGCAATAGTGGTGCCGTCTGCCACGTCGACAGATCGGTCCGCAGGCAAAAAATGAACTGTGTGGTTACCCATTCTGGTATCTCCGGCATTTTATGCCGTTGTAGGGCGAAAAATTTTTCGCCCCTACGTGGGAATGATGAATACGGGCCTTTGTATACAACAAACACCCCTTGAATGTGAAGGAAAAAGCAAAATTTCGCGGAACCGGTTGACAAGAAAATCGCCTGCACGTATGTTTCCGGGATTGGTTGTGAAAGAACGCCGAAATCCGGAATCAAGCTCATGTGAGCAGGAGGAAAAATGTCAATGTGTTATCTCTCTTTCCCAGGGAACCGACAGGGGTCGGCAATTTTCGCTGCATCCCTCATGGTTGCTCTTTTTTTTATGGTTGTAACGCCACCGCTTTGCCTGTCCTCTGAAGCCGAAGGTGTTAAGCAAACGGTTTCCCCTGCCGTGGACGGGCTTCCGGACTTGACGGTTGTGGCGTTGGAGGAGCGGATTCGAATTGCCAAAGAGTCGCCAAAACTGTCGCCCGAAAGCAAACAGCGGATTATCTCGTTTTATCAAAAAGCCATCGATTCGCTTCAGCGCCGGGAAAAAGCCATTGAACGCATGTCTGAATACTCCGAGACCCTCAAGGAACTGCCCCACCCGAAGGATCTGCCCCGGGGACAGGTGAAGCCGGTTCGGACCGCCGCCGTGGAAGAACGGGCCAAGGCCATGGCCCTGGTGGAGATCGAGGGAGAAATTGCCGGTTTGCATGTTCAACTGGCCGAAGCCCAGACCCAGCTCGAAAGCAAACAACAGAAACTGCAAGACCTGCTCACACGACCGGCCCAATTGCGCCGGAGCATCGCACAATATGAACAAACCCTGTCCGAGTTGCAGGAAAAACTGGCCCGTCCCAAGCCTGAAGATGAACCGCCCCGTCTGATCCGTGCCAGGAGAACCAGCCTTCGGGCGCAGCAGTCGTCCCTGGAGGCCCAGCTCAAGGTGGCGGATCGGGAGGTGGACATTTCCAAGCGGGAAATGGCCATGGCCCAGAACCAGCAGGCCCTGGTCACCCGAAAAGTCAACCGGCTGGAAGCCCTGATCAAGACCTGGGAAGCCGTGCGGGAATACCGGCAGAGCGATGTGGGATATATTCAATTGCGCCAGACCCAGGAGTCCCTTAGAGAGATGGCTGGAGACAACTGGCCCAAAGACGGGGATTTCCTCCGAAAGCTGGCGGAGCAGAACCGGTCATTGTCCGAAACCCTCATCGAACTGGATGCCCAGGAGCAACAGGCGAGAAAAACCGCCAAGTTGCTGGAAACCCGCCTGGATCAGACCCAGAAGGATTTTGAACTCACCCGGAAGCGGGTCAAAATGATGGGCCTTACCCGGAAAGCCGCCCGGTGGCTTCAGTCTCGGCGGGAAACCCTCCGAAAAAGCCGGGCGAACCCAAGGGTGGCGCTTCAACGCCGCGACGAAATTCTTCGGGTCAACCTGGCCAATGATGATCTCATTTCCGAACGCCAGGACTACCTGGTCTTAAAAAACAACATTTATGATCAACTGGACAATCTGGAAAGTTCCCTTTCCCCCAAACAGAACGAAGCGCTCACCATGCAGGCGTTTCTGCTGCTGGAAAGCAGGCGAAAACTGTTTGAAGAAACCGGAAATTCCTATATCAATTACCTGAAACAGCTCAATGCTCAAGAGGCGGCCCAGAAGAAACTGGATACCTTTTCCAAGGAATACAGAGACTTCATCAATGGGCGCCTGTTGTGGACCCAGAGTGCCAAACTGATTTCGCCCTCGGATGTAAGCGTTTCCGAAAAAGTGGTTGTTTGGATGTTCAGTCCTGCCAACTGGCAGAAATTTTTTCGGGATCTGGGGCTGTCCATGGGAAGCCGGCCCGCTATCTGGGGGCTTCTGGTGCTGGGGCTTCTGGCCGTCATTTTTTCAAAGCCCTGGATTAGGCGAAACATCATGTCCCATGGGGAAAAATCATCCACGGAAGGAATGGGCGGAACCCTGGCCCTGATGCTCTGGATCGTTATTCAAACCGCAGGCTTTCCGATTATCCTCTATCTGGCGGCCATTCACTTAAAAGCACTCCCCACAGCAGACTATTTCACCCGGGCGGTCTGCTCGGGGTTTGCCGTTACCCTGATGGCCGTTATTCTTCTCCGGTTGACGGTGCAGCTCTGCAAGCAGGGGGGGCCGGGAAGGACCCATTTTTTGTGGAACGAACCGGTTTGCGGTTCCATGGTCCGTTCCGCCAAGACGCTGTTGTACATCTTTGTGCCGCTGTTGTTTTTTGCGATCATGATTCAAAACGGTCCCCAGGCCCAGGGATTTCGAGGTTCTCTGGGTCGGCTGCTGTTCCTGTTGTCCATGGTTCCCATGCTCCTGGTTTTGTGGCGGTCACTTGGCAAATCAAGCCCGGTGGCGGAAGCCATACACCAGGGTCGTCCCGACGGCTGGCTCAGTAAATATTTTCCCTTCTGGTCAACCCTCGTCCTTCTCTGCCCCGTGGCGCTCATGGTCCTGTCGCTCTTGGGATATTATTTCACAGCCTACCAGCTGGCCTGGAGCCTGACTGAAATGGCCTGGCTGCTGCTGATACTGGTGCTGGCTAATGCCATCATGCTGCGGGGACTGCGGGCGGCTCAGGCGAGACTGGCTTTCCAGAAAGCTCTGCGGGAACAGGAAGAAGCCGCCAGAAAAGCCCGGGAAGCCAATGAGGACCCGGAAGAAAGCATTCAGTCAACGCCACAGATTTCAGCGCCGTCCCTGAACCTTCAAAAAATCAACGAGCAGACATCCATGCTCATTCGTTCAGTGACCCTCGTGGTCGGGCTAATCGTGCTCTGGTTCATCTGGGCCGATGTGTTTCCCGCTTTTCGTTTCCTGGACAACGTAGCACTCTGGAGTCGGGAAATCGGTGTGGACAAGGCCGGAACGCCCATTTTGAAATCCATTACCCTACTCAACCTCATCATCGCCATCATCATTTTTGCCGCTACATTTGTCGCGGTGAAATCGGGAACGGCTTTGCTGGAAATTCTCATGGCCAGGAGTTCCAAACTGGATGCCGGCAGTCAACAATCCTTCGGCCTGATTGGTCAGTATGCCATTTTCATGGTGGGCCTGTTTGCCGGGCTGAACGCGCTCGGCATCGGGTGGAAGCAGTTTCAATGGCTGGCCGCAGCCATGACTGTGGGTTTGAGCTTCGGCCTCAAAGATATCTTTGCGAATTTTGTATCGGGCGTCATCATTTTGTTTGAACGGCCCATTCGTTTGGGAGATACGGTTACGGTGGCCGGCTCCACCGGTAAGGTTTCAAGAATCCGCATCCGTTCCACCACCATCACCGACTGGGATCGGCGGGAACTGATCGTCCCCAACCAGGCTTTTCTTTCCGAAAAAATCACCAACTGGTCTTTGTCAGACAAGATCAGGCGGGTGGTTATTGACGTGGGTATCGGGTACGGGTCAGACGCGAAAAAAGCCGAGGAACTGCTGCTGAAAATTGCCAAAGAAAACAAACTGGTCCTGGACAATCCAGGCCCCAGCATTTATTTTTCCGGCTTTGGCGCCGACTCGCTGGATTTCGTGCTTCGGGTTTTTGTACCCCTTTCAGACGCCATCAAGGTACAGAACCAGATTCGACATCGGATCAATCTGGTTTTTCAGGAAGAAGACATCGAGATGCCATTTCCACAGCGGGATACGCACCTGGATACCGGCGCCGGCCCCCTGGATATTCGACTGGTGAATGATGGCGTAGGGGCGGTCCCTTGTGGCCGCCCTGGTAATGGGGATAAATAAGGGCAACCACGGAGGGTTGCCCCTACATCGTTTCGGATTTCATATGAAAGAAATATGGATCATCGGTGCCGGCCGTTTCGGGCGCATGGCGGCGGATCGTTTAACCGGTAAAATCAAAAATTTGCGCCTGGTCCTGGTGGATCTGGAAGCGGAAAAGCTTCATGGGGCCGGCGGTCCCGGAAGAACCCTCGTCAAGGCTGATGGGGTTGCTTACCTTGTGGAACATTTGTCGAAGGGGGAAAAAGAACACCCCGACTGGATCGTTCCGGCGGTCCCCATCCACTTGGCGGCGGAGTGGCGCCTGCTGGATCAAGGAGAAAAAAACCTGCAACGGATTCCCATTCCCGCCAAAATGGATCCCCTCCTGCCTCATCCTCTGCGGGCGGAGGACGGCAATATATTTGTGAGCCATGCGGATTTTCTCTGCCCGGACGATTGTGCCGAGCCCCGCAATACCTGTACATTCACCGGAAAACCCCGAAAACAGAATATGTTTGAACTCCTTAGAGATATTCAGGTTCCCCCATGGAAAAGCCTGGTGATCCGCAGCCATCAACTGGGCCCCGGTGTCGGCGGGTATCGCACGCAAGAGCTTTTTGACCTGGCCGAGCAGATTGAAAAGACCCGCGATCCCATCCTCCTAAGCACCGCATGTCGCTGCCACGGGGTCATGACGGGCCTTCAAGCTTGATGGCGTCGTAAAAAGTTCCATCTATAGCGAAAATCGGGCTTTTTACGGGACCATCCTTATTGGATTTCTAAAGATAATGCCTGGCATACCGCCGCACCCCATGGCCGTCCAGCACGTGAAACTGTCGGATTTTTTTGAGGGTTACCGGAGAAAAGGTCCCCAGGGGCAGATAAATGATCTTTTTCCCTAAGCGAGCCGCCATGCTCTGGCACCAGCCGGAGGGGGGATCGGCGGCCAGATAGACCACGTGTTTTTCGAGGCTGTAATCGAGCGCTGCCATGAGCAGCCTTTCGGGTTTGTTCCGGGCCACACCAAAAAAAGGATCCCGCCAGATATCGTAGACCCGAAGTGGCGGGTAACTCAACATAAAGCCCCCGTACTGGCACCTGGAAATTCCCGGGCCATCCATGACTTCGCCGGCCGGTGTGCTGTAAAAAGCCATATCCGATTCCTGGCTGTGTTCCCCCAGCCAGGTGACGCACCATGAAAAATTCTCTTCCCCATTGTTAGGGGAGTCAGGATCAAAAATGACCACCACGGAGCCCACCTTTCCTTTGAGGGGTCGCTCCGCCTTCACATAGAGGTTGCCGCTGGACC
>CAZPQA010000063.1:0-19129 GCA_964588535.1 uncultured Desulfobacteraceae bacterium | reverse complement strand
CGGCACCTGCGTATCCATCTGCCCAACCGGGGCCTTGTCGCCCAAAACCACCGGCCATGTGGGGACACCCGAAAAAGAAGCGCTCTCCACCTGCGGCTTCTGCGGCGTGGGTTGTTCTATCTTCATGGGCGTGGATGATGACAGGGTCGTGGAAATCAATCCATCCGACCAGAGCGGTTCCGTCAACGGCGCCACCCTCTGTGTCAGGGGGCATTTTGCCCACGATTTCCTGAATAGCCGGGAGCGGTTGACGCAGCCCATGGTCCGAGGAGAGTCGGGCCTGACAGCCGCGTCATGGGACGATGCCATTGCCCGGGTTGCAGGAAGACTTTTGGCCATAAAAAAGGATTATGGGCCCCAGAGTATCGGTTTTTTCGGGTCTTCAAAATGTACAAATGAGGAAAACTATCTCTTCCAGAAGATGGCCAGGGTCCTTTTCGGCACCAATAACCTGGACAATGGCGGCGCCATGGCCGGGAGGCCGGCCCTGCAAATCATTGACGAGAAAACAGGCGGAAGACGCCGCATCAACCCGCTTGCAAATCTCGAAAAAGCTGAAGTGATTGTGGTGTTGGGCGCAGACCCATGCCACTCCGCACCGGTATTGAGCTACTATCTAAAAAGGGCTGCCAAAAGGGGGGTCCCTCTCATAGGCGTTGATCTCAGAAAAACCGACCTATCCCCATTTTCCACCCTCTGGTTAACCATATCCCCTGATAGAGACTACCAACTGATCAATTGTCTCGCGGCCCTGCTGTGGAAGAAATTCGCCCATGATTCCAGCTTCATTGAACAATTCACGGAAGGTTTCGGCCCCTACAGCGATGCACTTTCCTCCTTCAATCCCGAAAGGCTCTGTTTAGCGAGCGGTTCAAACATGAAATCACTGAGTTATGCCGCGGATCTCGTGAAGGGGAAGAAGATAAGTTTTGTGGTGGGTAACGGGATCACCCAACAAAACCATTGCGGCCATTCAATGGAAGCCATTTTAAACCTCTCCCTGATGACGGGGAGTTTGGGATGTGAATCAGGCGGGCTCTATGTCATTAATAAGGAAAACAATCAGGTGGGCGCATGGGATATGGGAACCGTGCCCGACGCACTTCCGGGCCGCATCCCCCTTGGAGACGGCTCGGGGCGAAGGGAGTGGGAGCGGGCCTGGGATGTGAAGATATCTCCGGACCAGGGCCTGAATGTGTTTCGTATGATAGAGGAAGCTGAAAAAGGAAATCTCAAGGCCCTCTATATCATGGGAGAAAACCCGCTTCGAAGCCTCCCTCAACATGACCGGGTAAAGGAGGCCTTAAAGCGTCTGGATTTCCTGGTGGTGCAGGATATCCTTCACACCGAAACCGCCCGCATTGCCGACGTGGTCCTGCCGGGGGCCGCCTTCTCCGAAAAGGGGGGCTCCTTTACAAACATGGAAGGGCGAATCGCATGCTTCAGCCCAGCCGTGCCCCCGCCAGGAGACGGGAAACCGGACTGGGAAATTCTCGACCTCCTGGCCTTGAAGATGGGATATCCCAAAGCCTATGGGTCCCTAGACAGGATACGATCTGAAATGGCGCGCTTGATCCCCACGTATGCCGGTCTCAAGGAAAATTCAGACGACGCCTGGACCTGGATCAGGGAAACCGAGACGAAGAGGCCTTTCAGATTTTCACCCCTTCCCACAACAGATACAGAGGAAATGGATGATGACTATCCTCTGACGGCGATCCTGGGTTCACAGCGATTTCATTTAGGAAGCGGGACCCGGACCGGGCATTCCAAACGGGTAAACGATTTCGGCTTAAAAGGCGAGGTGGCGTTATCTTCAAAGGATGGGGCCCGGTTGCACGTCGAGAGCGGGGATAGGGTTCATGTGCAATCACGGGAAGGCGCCCTGACCAGGGAGGCCTGGATAGACAACAGTTTAGGGGAAGGACAGATCTTTGTGCCGACGGCTTTTCACAAAAATGATGCCTTGAACCTGCTCGGTTTGGCAACTTCGGGGCATGGGGGGCCGCAGGGTTTCAAGACGTGCCGGGTCAGATTGGAGAAGTCAGGGGGAAGCAAATGAAGGTAAAAGAAATCGACTGGAATCGAATTTCATCAATAATAGATGCGCATAAGGGTAAGCAATGGGGCCTTATCCCCTTGCTGCAGGACATTCAGGAGTCCATCGGATACATCCCGCCGGAATCCATCGAGAAGATAAGTGAAGCGCTCAATCTATTTCCAGCGCAGGTCCAGGGCGTCATCACCTTTTACGCGGGATTCAGTCTGACGCCCAAGGGGAAATATGTGGTCAGGGTCTGTCGAGGCACCGCATGCCACGTCAAAGGGGGCCGGAGCATTTTGAGACTCATGAAAAAGGAGTTGGGCCTCGAAGAGGGTGAAACAAGCCCGGATTACCAATTCACCCTGGAAACAGTGGCCTGTCTGGGGGCCTGTTTCCTGGCGCCCACCATGATGGTCAACCGGACCTATTATGGCAAGCTTTCCCCCCCAAAGGTCGGCAGTGTATTGGCCCAGTTTGAGAAACAAGAGGGAGAATAATAAAAACGCATGGAAAAACTACTCTCCGTGGGACAACTTGAATGGCTCCGCAATAAGATCCTGGCACGGATGGACGAAGGGAAGACCATTGTCCAGGTCTGCATGACAGGTTGCAGGGCCTACGGGTCTGCCGAGGTGAAAGATGCGTTAGAAGAGGAAACCAGGAAGCAGGGTCTTCAAGACCAGGTGGAAATACGGGCCACCGGGTGTCACGGATTCTGTGCCAAGGCCCCTGTGGTTGCCATCGAGCCCATGGGGATTCAGTATCAGGAGGTAGGGCCCGAAGATGCCGCGGAAATCGTCGATCAGACACTGAAAAAGAACCGCTTAATCGATCGACTTTCCTACCGGGACCCAAAGACAGGCCATCTCATATTTTATCGCAACCAGATCCCCTTTTACAAACGGCAGGAAAGGAGGGTCCTGGCCAATTGCGGCCGCATTGATCCCACCCGTATAGAACACTATATCGCAGCGGGCGGCTACCGGGCCATTGTAAAGGCCCTCTCAAAAATGGGGCCGGAAGCGGTGATTGAAGAGGTCATAACCGCCCAGCTGAGAGGCAGAGGCGGCGCCGGTTTTCCAACCGGACTCAAGTGGCGGTTTGCCCGCCAGGCCCCGGGCCGTCCCAAGTACATTATATGCAACGCAGACGAAGGGGACCCCGGAGCGTTCATGGACAGGGCCATTCTCGAGGGAGACCCCCACGCCGTCCTGGAGGGCATGCTTGTGGGGGCCTATGCCATGGGCGCAGAAAAAGGGTATGTATACGTCCGGGAGGAATACCCCATCGCCGTGGAACACCTGACCATTGCCCTCGATCAGATGACCGCATTGGGTCTTTTGGGGGAGAACATCCTGGGGACAGACTTTCATTTTGATCTCAAGCTGAAGATGGGGGCCGGGGCCTTTGTGTGCGGGGAGGAAACCGCCCTCATGGCCTCCATTGAGGGGAAACGGGGAATGCCCAAGGCGAGACCGCCGTTTCCTGCCCAGGCCGGATTGGGGGGCCGGCCCACCAACATCAACAATGTGGAGACCTGGGCCAACATCCCTTCACTCATCTGCAAGGGATCAGACTGGTACAGTGAGGTGGGCACCGAAAAGAGCAAGGGAACCAAGATTTTTTCCCTGGCCGGAAAAGTAAACAACACCGGTTTGGTGGAGGTGCCCATCGGCGCCACGGTCAAGGATGTGATCTTTGAAATCGGGGGCGGCATTCCAAAGGGGAGACAGTTCAAGGCCGTGCAGATGGGGGGACCATCGGGCGGGTGCGTGCCGGCCCAGTATCTGAATCTCCCCATAGACTATGACACCCTTCAGAAAATCGGAGCGATCATGGGTTCCGGCGGCATGGTGGTGGTGGATGAAAATAACTGCATGGTGGAGATCGCGCGGTTTTTCCTGAGCTTTACCCAGTCGGAGTCGTGCGGCAAATGCGCACCCTGCCGCCTGGGTACCACCCAGCTCCTGGAAATTTTAACCCGGATTACCAGGGGGGAAGGGGTTCTGAAGGATCTTCAGACCATTCAGGATTTGGGAGAGACCATCACCGATTCGGCCTTGTGCGGACTGGGTCAAACATGTGCCAAACCGGCCCTTTCCACACTGAAGTACTTCCTGAAAGAATATGAAGACCACATCCTTGAGCAACGCTGTGCCGGGGCCACCTGTGATGCCATGGTCATCTCGGCTTGCCAGCATGCATGCCCTGCGGGCATTGACGTCCCTAATTACGTGGCGGCCATTGCCAAAGGAAAGAATGAAAAGGCCATTGAAATCATCCGGGAACGGAATCCGTTTCCGGCCGTGTGCGGCCGCATCTGTATTCACCCCTGTGAATTCAAATGCCGTCGCGGGGAATTGGACGAACCCGTTGCCATCAGATCCCTCAAACGCTATGCCTCGGACTGGTATTTTGAAAACATCAAAATGGCAGGGAAGCCCTTTCCTGTAACCAGAGAGAAGAAGGCGGCAGTGGTGGGGGCCGGACCCGCGGGCCTGACCTGTGCCTATTTCCTGGCCAAGATGGGGTATGAGGTGACGGTGTATGAATCCCAGCCGGTCGCAGGGGGGATGCTCGGCATTACGATTCCTGAATTCCGCCTGCCCCGGGAAGTAATTCAACAGGAGATCGCGTATATCGAAAGTTGTGGCGTCAAGATCCTTTATGACGCGCCCATAGACGCCAGGCACACCATCAATGATCTGATGAACGAGGGCTACAGTGCCGTCTTTATCGCAGCGGGTGCACAGGCCAGCAAGCGGATCGGGATCCCGGGGGAAGATGAGGAACTTGAGGGATTGGTCTATGGTCTCACTTTTCTCACTGATGTGCGGATGGGCGGGGAGATCACCCTGAAAGGAAAGACCGTGGTGGTGGGAGGGGGCAACGTGGCCATGGATGTGGCCAGAACCGCGTTGAGGATAGGCTCGGAGGACGTACAGATATTCTGTCTCGAATCCAGAGATGAAATGCCGGCCTGGGACAAGGAGGTAGAGGAGACCCTGGATGAGGGCATTGCCATCAACACTTCGTGGGGCCCTAAACGGATCATAAACGCCAGCGGCCGGGTGAAGTCAATGGAATTTGTACGATGCATCTCGGTCTTTGATGCCGAAGGACGTTTTAATCCGGCCTTTGACGAAGCAACCACCCAGGTTGTTGAGGCGGATAATGTCATCATCTCCATCGGCCAGGCCCCGGATCCGTCGTTTCTGTCGGAAGACGGGCAATTGGAAAGGGCCCTGTGGGGAACCCTGGCGGTGGATGAAAATACCCTTTCCACAAACATCAAAGGCGTCTTTGCGGGCGGCGACTTTACCACGGGACCCACCTATCTCATCAGGGCCATTGCCTCCGGACGACGGGCGGCTCTGGCCATGGAAAAATATCTTGAAGGGGACACAAGCAGGGTTAAGATATTGGATGAAAAGACAGAAATGGGAGAGGATGCGGGGCTGGCCCTTGACGAGGAAACCACGGAAGATAAACCGCGAATTCGAATCGAAATCGAAAATCCGGAGGACAGGATTCAGGATTTCAGGGAGATAGAGAGGGGGTTCAGCGCGGAACAGGCCCTTATGGAGGCCACAAGATGTCTCCGATGTGATTTGGAGCGGGATAGGAGTGAATCATGATCAGATCCATTACACAGCAAAAACCGGAAGAGGAGTTGGATCAACTCTTAGATGGACTGGGACGGATTTTTGTCATCGGTTGCGGCACCTGTACAACCCTTACCCGGACCGGCGGTGCGCCCGAGGTGGCAAAAATGGCGCAAAGGTTGTCCGAAAAGGGGAAGATTATCACCGGCCATGTGGTGGTGCCCGTGGCCTGTGACAATTTAACAAGGGAGGCCTTAGCCGAATACGGGGATCGAATGGATCAGGCCGACGTGCTGTTGATCATGACATGCGCCTTTGGCGTTCAAAACATTGCGAGGCAGTTAAAGAAGTTGGTGGCCCCTGCCCTCGATACCCTGTTCATGGGCCAGGAAACCTCTGCCGGGGAATTTAATGAAAGCTGTACACAGTGCGGCACCTGCATTTTGGGCGAAACCGGCGGCATCTGTCCGGTCACCTCCTGCCACAAAGGCCTGGTGAACGGGCCTTGCGGCGGCACCAACGACGGGAAATGCGAAATCGACAACAACAAAGAGTGTGCATGGACCCTCATATATGACCGGCTGAAGGGTCTGAACCGGCTCGATGCCATGAGGAAACTGCAAAAACCCCGAAACCATCAGGGAGAACTGAGTCCGGGGAAGTTCAAATTATAGGAGGACTTTTATGGTTTCGCCATTTAAAAAAGCCCTGAATTCAGGCAAATTTGTTATCACATCCGAGGTCGCCCCCCCAAAAGGGACAAATCTGGATAAAATGGCCCATCACATCGATCTGTTGAAAGACAAGGTGGATGCCATGAACGTGACCGACCACCAGAGTTCCGTCATGCGATTCCCCTCCCTGGGAGGGGCGCTGTTGGTCAAGGAGATGGGAGGGGAACCCATACTGCAAATGACATGCAGGGACCGGAACAGGATGGCCCTCGAGGCAGATCTTCTCTTTGCCTCCCAGAGGGGGATCACCAACGTCCTCTGCCTCACCGGCGATGCGGTGATGTTTGGCGATCATAAGGATGCCAAAGGGGTCTTCGACCTGGATTCCAGCCAATTGGTGGCGGCCATAAGGAGATTGGAAAAGGGGGAAGATCTCGGCGGGAACAAGGTGGATGGGAATATCTCCTTCTGTGCCGGCGCCATTGTCACGCCCGAGGCCAATCCCCTTGAGCCCCAGCTCATCAAGTTTGAAAAAAAGATCGACGCGGGAGCGGAGTTTATCCAGACCCAGGCCGTGTACGACTTAGATAATTTTATGGGGTTTATGGATTATGCCAGGCAGTTTCCGGTCAAGGTTCTGGCAGGCATAATCCTGCTCACATCCGCGCCCATGGCCCGCTTTATGAACAAGAATGTGGCCGGCGTGAACGTGCCCCAGGTGCTTATTGACGAAATGGCTTCCGCACCAAAAGGGCATGCCTTAACCAAAGGGATTGAAATTGCAGGCCGCATGGTCAAACGGGTACGAGAGGAAAAAATGTGCGATGGCGTACACATTATGGCGATCGGAAAGGAGGAACTGGTCCCCGAGATCATGGCCGCAGCCGGGTTGGGCTAAAGGGGTCGGATCTTAATTATTTACTATTGACAATGTGATTTCATTTGGGTAGCCTGCCGTAGCTTTCACAACATACCACATAGGGATTTTTCTGCAAACAGACAAAAGGGTGTTGTTTAGATGGCACGGGCTCTACGAATAGAATACCCGGGTGCCTTTTATCATGTGATGCACCGCGGAAATGCAGGATCTGATATTTTCAAAAGCGAAAGAGACCGGGAAAGGTTTTTGGAATATCTCGATAAGGCCGTGGAACGCTATAGGCTAAGGGTTCATACCTACTGTTTGATGACGAATCACTATCATCTGCTGATCGAGACACAGCAAGCAAACTTGAGCCAGGCGATAAAATGGATCAACGTTAGTTACGCTGCATATTTCAATCGAAAACGAAGACGCTCCGGGCATTTGTTTCAGGGCCGTTATAAAGCCATATTGGTCGACGCGGACGAATATCTAATGCACTTATCCCGTTACATTCACTTGAATCCGATACGCGCAAGGATGGTGGAGGATCTGAAAGATCATCCATGGAGCAGCTACCCAGTTTTCAGCGGTTATGCCAAGGCGCCTGAATGGTTGGAAACACGCTGGTTGCTATCCCTGTTCGCAAAGAATCAAAAACAGGCGAAAAGAAGGTACCGGAGTTTTGTTGAGTCTGTTCAGGATGAAAAAATTGAAGATCCATCCGCTGATATTGAGGGTGGGTTTATCCTAGGTGGTGTCGATTTTGTAAATTGGGTTAAAGACAGTTTTTTAAATAAGGATTTGGCGGATAAAGAGATACCGCAACTTCGGAGTCTAAAACCCAAACTCACGCCTGAAGATCTGCTGCCTGTAGTATGTGAAGAGTTTGACTGCGAGCGTGACGTAATCATCCAGAAAGGGAAAAAGAGGAACCTCGTTCGGGACGTGGCTATCTACCTTAGCCGGGAAATGACTGGAGAGAGCGGTGTTTCGTTAGGCCGCTATTTCGGAGGTATATCCGGATCAGGTGTTACACTTAGGTATAATTATATCACTGCCAAAATTAAGAGGGATCGCAACCTTCGAGGACAGATAAACAAAATCCGAAAGAAAATAATAAAAAGTTAAGATGCGACCCCAACATCATTCTTGCGTTGCGGAGAATAGAGGCTATAATCTTCGCACATTTTAAGGAGATTATATGTATATTCATGAACGCAAAGAGTGGCCGAACTTTACCTGGGATCAGACACGGGTAACTGCCCTGCTTGCTGATACGCGTCATTTACAAGGGCGACTCCTTGGGCGTATGGAAGCACTGGGCTTTGAATTGCGTGAAGAAGCCACGCTCCAATCCCTGACTCAGGAGGTTCTCAAGACTTGCGAGATCGAGGGAGTGATCCTGGACGTTGAACAGGTAAGATCGTCAATCGCCCGAAGGCTTGGCATCGATATCGGGATTTCTCCACATGTTGCCCGCAATGTGGAAGGTATCGTTGAAGTTATGATGGACGCAACGCGCAATTACAATACGCCCTTGACTGCCCGGCGACTGTTTGACTGGCATGCAGCGCTTTTTCCAACGGGCCGCAGCGGGATGCATCGAATAACGGTTGGGGCGTGGCGCGGAGATTCAAGCGGTCCCATGCAAGTTGTTTCCGGCCCTGCCGGTCGGGAAAGGATTCACTTTGAAGCGCCTGATCAGGCAGGACTGAAAGCCGAAATGGATCGCTTTATTCGCTGGTTCAATGGCAGTATGGAAATGGATCTGGTTCTGAAGTCGTCCCTGGCGCATTTCTGGCTTATTACGATTCATCCCTTCGACGATGGCAACGGCCGCATTGCCCGGGCCATCTCGGATATGCTGCTCGCAAAATCCGAAGAAAGCACGCAGCGGTTTTACAGCATGTCGTCTCAAATTCAGAAGGAACGGAGCACCTATTATCAAATTCTGGAAAAATGCCAAAAAGGAACACTTGACATCACCTTTTGGGTGGAATGGTTTCTGGGTTGCCTGAAACGGGCTGTTGAAGGTTCGGAAGAGACACTGGAAGCCATATTGACCAAAGCGCGGTTCTGGAAGCATCATACCGGTGAATCGTTCAATGACAGGCAGTATTCCATGGTGAACCGCCTGCTCAATGGATTCGAAGGCAAACTGACCTCATCAAAATGGGCGAAAATCCAAAAATGCTCTCAGGACACCGCCTTGCGCGATATTAACAACTTAGTGGACCGTAAGATATTGAGAAGAGAGCGTGCCGGCGGGAGGAGTACCAGTTATGCCTTGACCACTACCGCTGAGATACAATATTAAGAGGGATCGCAACCTTCGAGGACAGATAAACAAAATCCGAAAGAAAATAATAAAAAGTTAAGATGCGACCCCAACATCTTCGTTACGAAAACCTACCGAAAGCCCAATTTCTCTGGGCTTTCTTTTTATTGACTCACAGGATCGACTCCATTACATTAAAATCGCGTTAGCAATACCATTTGATTTTATTGACAGGGAAAGGGGGTGGTGAGAAAACCATACGAGTCTTTCTGGCGGTTAACGGTTACTTTTAATCCACATAAGGAGCATTTGAATATGAAGAAATCATTTTTGTCCTGTTTGTTTGTGGCCATTGTTTTTGCCCTGTCGCTTTGTCTTTTTCCCATTCAATCTGAAGCCAAACCCATTACCCTTACCTACAGCAATTTTTTCCCCCCCACCCATATTCAGTCCAAACTAGCGGCTGAGTGGTGCAAGGAAGTTGAAAAAAGAACCAACGGCCAGGTTAAAGTGCAGTACTTTCCCGGCCAGACCCTGACCAAGGCCAAACAGAATTACGACGGTGTTGTTCAAGGCATGTCGGACATCGGGTTCTGCCTTTTCGCCTACACCCGGGGCCGCTTTCCGGTGATGGAAGTGGTGGACCTTCCCCTGGGCTACCCTTCAGGGGTCGTGGCCACCAAAGTCGCTAACGACGTATACAATAAATTCGACCCCAAAGAGCTCAAAGACGTTGAAGTCATGTATCTCCATGCCCATGGTCCCGGACTGTTATTTACGCGAAAGAAGCCTGTGAAAACCATGGAAGATTTGAAAGGTGTGAAAATCCGATCCCATGGCACCTCTGCCAAGGTGGTCAAAGCTCTGGGTGGAACCGCCGTTGCCATGCCCATGCCTGAACTGTACCAGGCACTCCAGAAAGGCGTGGTTGAAGGGGGTATCTATCCCATCGAAGTCAACAAGGGATGGAAAATGGCAGAGGTGGTTGATTTCTGCACCTTGGATTTACCCATTGCCAACACATCCACTTTTTATGTGGTTATGAACAAGGATAAATGGGCTTCACTGCCCGACGACGCCAAAGCCACCATCAAACAGATTAACAAAGAATGGGTGGCCAAACATGGCAAGGCCTGGGACGAAAGTGACGCGGAAGGGAAAGCGTATTTCCTGAAAAAGGACGGAAAAATCATTCCCCTCTCGCCTGAGGAAGGACAGAAATGGAAGAAAGCCGTTTCTCCCGTCATTGGTGAATATGCCGAAAAAGTTCAGAAGAAAGGTCTTCCCGGCAAAGAGCTGGTCACATTCACCCAGGAAACCCTTGAAGGATACACTAAATGATCACCTGCTAAGGGCTCGCTCAAAAAATAATTTCGCAGAATTGACGCTCAGATTTGGGGCAGATTTGGTTGCCGCGATTGAGTGAAGCCGCAGGAATAGTGAGCTATTCCGAGGAGTTCGCGATTGAGTGGCGACCGAAGATGGCCCGAAGCTGAGATGGGAAAATGTGAAGTTATTTTTGAGTGAGCCCAAAGCCTTGATCAAACGCTGATTTCCCCCGCCCTTTTTTAAAAGGGCGGGTATTTCACATGTGAGGAACAAACATAAAGAGAGGTAACCCTTGGAAGCCATAAACCGTTTGATCTACAAACTGGTTGACTGGGTCAAACACCTGGGAGGCGTCGCACTGGTAGGCATGATGACCATAACCACCCTGGATGTCATCACCCGCTATTTCGGGCACCCCATTTTCGGCGCCGTTGAGCTGGTCAGTTTCATGGCCACCATTTTACTGGCCTGCGCCATGCCCATGACCCATGTGGAAAATGGCCATGTGGGGGTTGATCTGGTGGTTCGCCTGCTCAGCAAACGGTCCCAGGCCCTCATTGACACCTTTACCGGTTTTTTGTCCCTGATCCTGTTTTCCCTGATCTGCTGGCAATCCGTGCTTTATGCGCAATCCATGAAAAAAACCGGCGAAGTCTCCATGAGCCTCGAGTTTCCCAGCTATATTTTTGTTTACGTGGTCGCTGTGGCATTCGGTGTACTTGGGTTGGCCATTATTCCCCAGCTAACCCGCAACCTTCAAACAACTTTTGGTAAAAAATGAATCCTACACTGGTTGGCGTTATCGGAATCGTTGTATTGATCCTGGTGTTCTTCACGAGAATGCCGGTGGCTTATGTCATGACCATGGTGGGCTATGTGGGCTTCAGTTATCTGGTATCCGGAGCCGCAGGCCTTAAACTTCTGTCCCGTGACTTCTATGAAGTCTACTCCTCCTATGGTCTCACCATTATTCCCATGTTCGTTTTCATGGGTCAGATTGCATTTAATGCCGGTATCAGCCGACGGCTGTATGACTCGGCCTACCATTTTGTGGGTTCCTACCGCGGCGGATTGGCCACAGCGACAGTCTGCGCCTGTACCGCATTCGGCGCGGTGAGTGGATCCTCGCCGGCCACAGCCGCTACCATGGCAACGGTGGGTCTGCCGGAAATGAAACGGTACAAATACGCACCGGAACTCTCCAGCGGATCGGTGGCCAGCGGCGGGGGACTGGGCATGCTCATGCCCCCCAGCGTTGTGTTGATCGTTTATGGCATTTTGACGGAACAATCCATCGGGGCGTTGTTTGTGGCCGGAATCATTCCGGCTATTTTCATCACCATCTGTTTTGCGGTGGCCATTTCCATCTATTGCCGGATATATCCCCTTCAGGGACCTGCCGGGGATAAATTTACCTGGGGCGAAAAATTTCGATCCTTAAGTAAAATCGGGGAAACCCTGGTGGTTTTTCTACTGGTCATGGGCGGCCTGTTTACGGGCATTTTCACCCCCACTGAAGCCGGCGGGGTCGGATCGGCGGCAGTTCTTATGGTGGCTTTGTTACGCAGGCAGCTTAGCTGGAAAGGGTTTGTCAAATCCATCAACGAGACACTCAGGACCTCCTGCATGGTACTTCTGCTTATCGCCGGCGCCACTGTTTTCGGTCATTTTCTGGCCATCTCCCGCATCCCCTTTAATGTGGCCAGCTGGGTTGCTGAGCTCAATATGCCCGCCTTTGCCATTGTGCTCATGATCATGCTGGTCTACCTCATCGGGGGATGTTTTATCGATGCCCTGGCCCTTATCATGCTCACCATTCCCATCTTCTATCCCATTATTCTCAACCTGGGCTATGATCCCATATGGTTTGGCATCATTATCGTTTTGGTGACCCAGATGGGAGTCATCACGCCACCGGTGGGCATTAACGTCTACGTTGTCGCCGGCATTGCCAAGGATATTAGGCTTGAAACCATCTTCAAGGGGGTACTCCCTTTTCTAATTGCGCTGATCTTCGGCACCATTTTTCTAATAGCGGTTCCCCAGATTACCCTCTGGCTGCCCAGACTCATGTACTAATCTTTAATTCCGGAGGACATTTTAGCCGTGGAAACCCCTTACTGGAACCCTTACCTGGAAACCCTTGACCCGGAAGCGCTCAAAGAGATTCAACTGAAGAAATTTCAAAACATGGTCTTATGGGCTTTTGAGCGTTCTCCCTATTACAGGGAAGTTTATCAACAGGCGGGTCTTGAACCGGGCGACATAAAATCGTGGGATGATATCTCAAGAGTCCCCAAAATGGACAAAGCCCGGCTCAAGGAAGGGCAGGAGGGCGATCCTTTTCCCTATGGTCGACTGCTCTGCCAGCCCATTGAAGCGGTGGCTGAATTCCGTCAAACCAGCGGGACAACAGGGAAACCGGTTTATCAGGCCGATTCCTGGGTTGACTGGGAATGGTGGTCTGAATCCTGGTGTTACATCCTGTGGTCCCAGGGGTACCGCGCAACAGACCGGGTCTTCTTCCCTTTCGGCTACAACGTGTTCGTGGCTTTCTGGGCGGGACACTATGCGGCTGAAAAACTGGGGTGTGAAGTGGTGCCGGGCGGCGTGCTGGATACAGCCTCTCGAGTCCTTAAAATGCAGGAACTCCAGGCCACCGCCATGATGGGCACGCCCACCTACCTGCTCAACATGGCGGATGTGGCCCGAAACCGTGTGGGAATTGATCCGGCAAGCCTTCCCATTTCACGCATCACCTGCGCCGGAGAACCGGGTGCTTCCATTCCCGCCACCAAGAAAAGGCTGGAGGATGCCTGGGGGGCCAAGGTTTTCGACCATGCGGGCGCCACTGAGATCGGTGCCTGGAGCTACGAATGCACCGAACAGCCCGGCGGCCTTCACGTGAACGAAGGTCTGTTTCTGGTGGAGATAGAAGACGTGGATACCGGTGCATTGATTACGGAACCGGGCAAGAGAGGAAAGATGATCATCACGGCCTTTGACCGGTTTGCGCAACCCTGCATCCGTTTCGATTCCAAGGATATCATTGAATGGCACCCGGAGCCCTGCCCTTGCGGGCGAACTTACCGGCTCATCAAAGGCGGGGTTCAGGGACGTTCGGACGATATCACCAAGGTTAAGGGCGTGCTGCTGTCACCATCTGCCATTGAGGAGGTGGTTCGGGGATTTGATGAGCTTTCAGATGAATATGAAGTCACGGTTGAGCGGATCGGCGATAACGAAAAAATTACGTTAAAAATTGAGCTACTGCCGACTGCCGAATCCAATGAAAAGGAAATCCTGGCTCGTCTGGCCAATGCATTAAGGCTGAACACGAACCTGGGTTACATCATCGAGGTCCATCCGTTGGGCTCCCTGCCCCGCTATGAAGTCAAGGCCCGAAGATTCAAGGATTTAAGAAAAATCCACTGAAAATGAGGAGCATCCATTGGAAACAGAAAAAATAGACAAGATTCGTGAGAGCATGGAAAATCTCTCACAAAACGCTGACATCCTGGCATCGGATGCTGAAGGCTTCCCCGCCATTGTGCAGAATACCCAGCGGCTGAAAGCGTGCATCCGTATGATGGAAATGGCCCTCGGGCAG
Organism: uncultured Desulfobacteraceae bacterium; assembly: GCA_964588535.1. Lineage (GTDB taxonomy): Bacteria > Desulfobacterota > DSM-4660 > Desulfatiglandales > Desulfatiglandaceae > NaphS2. The sequence goes on along the minus strand of CAZPQA010000063.1, from coordinate 4,724 downwards.
GTGACCATGACGACCGAAAAACGGTCCTGAGCTACAGACAATCAACCTCCAAATTCCGTAACAAAGCCTCCGACCCGTTTTTCCACCTGATCACGAACATTTCGCATAAAATCAAGCGACTCTTCTGAAGGATCCGGCAGATCCCAGTCCTCCGTGACAACACCGGGAAAAGTGGGGCACGTGACCTCACAGCCCATGGACATCACGGCATCCGGTTGCCAGGCATGGGGCAGATCTGAAAGGGCAGACGGCGTCAAATACGCCATATCAATCCCCTTTTCCGCCATCACCGTCTCCATCATGGGGTTCACTGTCTCGGCCGGGGCGTTTCCGGCACTTTCAACTTCAAACCGGTCGCCGGCCATTTTTCGGGCGAAGGCCGCGGCCATCTGGCTTCGGCAGGCATTTTCCCTGCAAACAAAAAGAACCTTTTTCCGGTTCAAGAAAGGCGCTGACAATTCCTTTGCTTTCGCCCTGGCATCAGCCAGCGCCGTGGGGTGCGCGTCCATATCACCCACATTCTCCACCTTCCGGTACCCCAGCGTTCCTTCAAAGCCGGCGCCTACGGCATCGAAGAAATATTTGGCGGTCAGGTTTGTGCCGTCAAACAGATTCTTCCCTTTTGTGGCGCCGACTGCCAATAGAAAACCTTTCCGCCATTTTCGCCTCGGATCTTCCAGACCCAGTGCATATTTCCTGGACCAAAGTGCCTGGGATCGATCAATAAACGCTTTCAACTGTGCCGTCGGCCCATAAAAATAGATAGGCGTGGCCAATACCACCAGGTCTGCCTTTCGCAAAAGGGGATAAGCGGCCTGCATATCATCATCCTGAGGACAATACCCCTTCCTTTCACAGACGCCACACCCCAGGCATGGCATTACGTTCATTTTGGTCACATCCAGAGCGCTTACACGCCCCCCCAGTCTTTCCACCTCATCTAGAAACGCAGACAAAAGAATTCTGGTATTTCCCTTTGCACGCGGGCTACCTTGTAAACCGAGGACAAACATATAGAATTCCTTCCCAGGTAAATTATTTTTGGTTCAGATGCTGATTTTCAAAAGGAAGGGGGTCTGCTTTCGGGAACGTACTCATGGGGAATTTCCCCCTCGTTCCATTCCTTTGACACATACAGATTACAATAACAGCTTCCGTATTTCTCAACATCCGCCTCCCTGTATTTGCAGGGACACATGATATCCTTGTCCGTTTCCCGATCTCCAGCAGCCAGCCTGCATGGGCAACACATGTATCCATAGCGGTTTTTGTTGTCCATAAGCCCTTGAATCAAATCAAAAACCATCTTTTTATCATTGCTGAAGTAAAACCCTTTCGGTTCCTGCACTTTTTTTAACAGCGCATAAAGCTTCTCCACCTCACTCATAACCCCAACGCCTCCCTGATTTCATCCTCTTTATATCCGACAATGACTTTGTCTCCGATAATGATTGTGGGGAATGAACAGTTTGGATTCCATTTTTTGACATCTTCCAGTATTGCGGCTCTTTCATCGCCATGGAACAGGTCCACATCGGTATAATCATACTTTACCTTGCATTCGTTCAACAACGTCTTGGTTGATTTGCAGTGACCGCAAGTACTGAGCGTATAGAGTTTTACTGAATCAGCCATTGAGACCCTCTCCTTTTTTCCGCTTCCATGCCAGATATTCTCCGTGGGTAAATGCTGCACCCAACCCGGAAAATGACACCTTATGCTCGTCTTTCCGGCAGACACGACACCTGGTTTCACCACACATCTGACATTGAAGACAGTCAGAGCAACGCTCTTTTTTGCCAGGAACTATGGGCAAACGGTATCTAATCTCCCTGTTCCGCCATATAATCATCATACATGGTTTCAAGGGCAAGTTTATGTTTGGCTTCTTCCTGGCATAACATCTTGAAAATATTTTTCAATTCTTCTTTATCCGCCTTATCCAACAGTTCATTATAAAGTTTCAGAGCCTTCTCTTCCCGCTTCATGGCCAATCTGAGAAGTTCCGCATAATCCATATCTTTCGGATCATCCACATCCACCAGATAGTTACTCCTCTTGATATCGGGGATCCATTCAAATTGATAATCCGCCAATTTTTTCTCGGCTTTCCCTAAATCTTCAAGCATATCATAATGCTTCTGTTCTTCCCCGGCAAAGCCCTCCAAGGTTTCTCTGGCGCCTGAAAAAACAGTATTTTTTGCCAGACCTGAATAAAAATCAACGGCTTCTTTCTCTTTTTCCATGGCAAAGCGAACAATTTCCTCAAATGATGTAAAAGACATATGATTCTCCAATCTTCAAAAAAGGGTTTAGTTCAAAAGCGAATTCAAATGCGATTTGATTTCCCTGTTCATTATTCGTCCCTTTTGCGAATTGCCTATTCCAGTTCGAACTGATCTTTCTCCGCACCGCAAACCGGACAGGTCCAGTCATCGGGAAGATCAGTAAATGCGGTTCCCGCGTCCACACCGTTATCCGGATCCCCTTCTTCAGGATCGTAAACATACCCACATACTGAACAGACATACTTTTCCATAAATTCATCTCCTTAATCTATTCTATTAGAGTTTCTTGGCAATGTCCTTGCCATAGCCCTGTGCCATTTCAGTCCCGCCTCCCAGCAAAGCGGATTTGAGCATTAAAGGACCGCTGACCATATCCATTTTGAGGACGTTTTTCATGGTGTCAAAGATCCTTCCCGGCGCCTCCCCACTCCATCCGAACGCGCCGAAAGAACCCCCAATCTTTCCTTCAAGACCGGTCTTATCCCCAAGAAACAGCATGGTTTTCATGGCCTGCATCATTTCACCGTGGTAAGTCGCTGACCCGAAAATATAAGCGTCATAGCCTTCCAGACCATCAACCTTTTTCACCTCGGTGGCATTGACAACCTTTGCTTCCGAACCTTGAATACGAATCCCTTCCGCAATCAAATCTGCGATTCTTTTCGTTTCGCCGGATCTGCTGGCATACACAACAAGTGCTTTTCCCATCAAAAACCTCCCCGCTTATTCTTCCTCTGCAACAACTTCTCCCTTGTGTTTGGTTCCACACAGGGGGCACAGGATATCAATCTCATTCTCGTCGCCGATGAATTTTTCCCTTAACTTTTCCGGCCCCAGAAAACTCACATCCCCGCAGGCACACTGAGGGCATTCAGCTCTTACCTGATACTTTTTCTTAGACATGTAATCCTCCCCGTTTTGCGCTATAGCCTTGGATCCTGACCGGTATTTCCACAGTCGGGAATGTAGCATGTGGTATCAACGAATTCACATTTTTTATCGCAAGACGGACATTTTTCCGGCGGTGCATCCGACTTTACATTGTAACCGCATTCTTTGCATTTCCAATCTCCCATTGTAACACCCCCTTTCGCTGATTCTCAAACTCGCCAACCATTATCCGAATACAATATTTCTCATATTAAAAAAATGTTAAAATGTATTATTGGAAAGCATGTTTCGTGCCAAAATGAAATAAATAATTCACAAAAGGCCAAAAGATGTTGATCATCAGATGGTTAGGGCTCACGCCAAAAAAAAATTTCAGAAGGAATGAAAGCGCCAGACAAAACATTATGATACAAGACCGTCTCACAAGAAAAAAGAGACATCATAACAAGCTGATAACATAATTGCCGAGCGGTAGAGTTGTCTCATATTAACATTTGAATCAAAACTGTCTCATGAAACACCTTTAATCTTAACATCGCCATCACTTACCCACCCCAAGGCATTTGAGCGTAGGTATCAGTGAGTTTATCCCGAAATTCCTTGAAAAATTTTTCGTGGGATTTTTCCCATGACGCCAGCATCTTCAGGGCCTTTGAAGCGACACCATCAACTTTTTCAGCCATTTTAGCATAAAATTGGCTCAGATCCCTTTCAATGAGCCAGGCGGTATTGAAAACGGTTACATCGGGAATCATGGATTCATAGAGACATTTTTCCAAAAATTCCGATCGGTTCCGATCGTCAAAGTAGTTGGTTGGTTTCAGAACCTCATTTTCCAGGGAGTTCAAATCCACGTCCTGATCCAGTCTTAATTTTTCCAGAATTGCTTCAATAAACACAATATGGCGTTTCTCTTCTTCAACAATTTGCTTGAATGCCGTTACCGCAGCACCCACACCCATCCGTTCCAGCGATGTCTCGAAAAAGCTCATACCGGTCTTTTCCTGGTTCAGTGCATACTCAAATATTTTGATAAGATTTTGGTTGGCTTCCATAAATTCCCTCCCATGGTCGTGTTCCATTGTCAATACTACCCCCCATATGGTACAGTATAGAATAATTAAATCTACAGGGCAACCCGTTTAGCCAAAGCTGCCTTTATCCTGCGAGACCTCCTCAAGGAGACTCAAGCAACATGAAATTCGCCACTTTCAACACCAACTCCATACGCGCCAGACTTCCTATTCTGCTCGATTGGTTGAAACGAGAGAGCCCGGACGTTTTATGCCTTCAGGAAACCAAAGTGCAGGATCGGGACTTTCCATTGGAACCCCTTGTGCAGTGCGGATACCATGCGGCCTTTAGAGGCCAGAAATCCTACAACGGCGTCGCCATTCTCAGCAGATCACCGCTACAAGACCTAAAGCTGGACCTTTTTGAAGAGGGTGATGAACAGGCCCGATTCATCAGCGGCACCATAGACGGCATCTCCATCATCAACGTCTATGTTCCCCAGGGATTCCAGGTGGATTCGGACAAATTCCA